>DAOUEW010000095.1:0-9191 GCA_034430275.1 Anaerolineae bacterium
CAGTTGACCGAAAGCCTGCCTGTCTCCATTCTGAGCTTGCCCGATCAACTCCAGGTCGGTCTCCACTGGCGACCTTCTTCCTCCGCCGACTGTCCCGTTCATCAATTCAACGATGCTACTGGTCGTACTATTCGGTTCCACAAGCAGGGCACACCGTGACTCCTGTCAGCAACAGCATAGCATGATAGGCCCGGCAACACCAAGGCAAACGTGGCGCAGCGCTTGGTGCCGCCGTACCGGCAGCCGCGAGCGCTCTTGGTTGAGGATAGATCCAGGGAAAGTCGGATGTAGGTGGTGAGAAGAAAGAATGGGCTTCAGGAGAAGCCCACGGCAGAAGAGCAGCGTAGGTCAGTTAGGTCTCGCCTCCAACGCCCTGGCAGGCACTACGGCCAGTTGCGCGAAACCACAGGTACGAAGGTCTTCAGCCCAGCAGCGACGACCATCACCTCGTCTTCGAAGGGTCCACAGCAGTCCATCTCGAAGGTGACCACGTTGTTGATACCCTGCGGTGTGGAGAGGCCGGGGTCCACCTGAGCATCGATGGTGATGGTTCCCTCCGCCCCGGGGGCAAGGCCAGCCGGGACTGTCCACACGTACCGGCTGCCGCCCTGTTTGCTGAGAGTAGGTCCGGTCGAGGAGTAGCTGGAGTTGACCAGGTAGTCGGAGAGGGGATCGCTGATCACCACTCCCGTTGCCGTGGAAGCGGAGTTGTTGCGATAGACGATGCTGTACGAGAGCCACTCACCCGCATCCAGAATCAGGTCATCGATATCTTTGGTCACCCATATGGGGTTCTGGTACTCGTCAGCCCCCCTGTCCCACAGGGCACTCCCGTCACCATCGCCGTCCAAGGGTCGCCCGTCGCCATCGAAGTCATTGGTGGGCGCGTCCAGCTCGTTTCCGGCGTCTATCACACATGAGTTGGCGGTGAGATGATAGTCCCCGGCGGCAGCATTGGCGAACTGAGGGTTGCAGGACATGTGCCCGGGGTTGCCGCCCACACCGTCGTAGTCGGCGATGGTGCTGTTCCAGACGTTGTTGTACTCGACCGTAGGCGCCGCATCCTCCCTGACGCGCACGCCGTACGTTTGTCCCGAGAGGATGTTGTTGGCGATGCGTGGTTTGGCGCTATTGCACAGATTGATAGCCTCACCGCCCGCACCCAGGTTGCTGTCGACGATCGTGTTGTTGATGATGTCGCCCTTGCTATTGGACGCAAGATGGATGCCACCTCCTTCGACGCTGGCCTTGTTGCGCGCGATGAAGTTGTTGCTTATCTCGAAGCCAACGCTGCCGGTCAAATGAATCCCCGCAGCCGTAGGAGCCTGGTTGTCCACGATCTCGTTACGCCGGATCTTGGGGGAGCTGGAGTAGCTGAAGATGCCTCCACCCCGGTCGGAACACGTGTTGTCGGCGATGGTGTTGCCCCTCAGCGTAGGCGCGGACCCCACGCTCATGCTCACGCCCCCGCCGTGATCGTCCGCGTGGTTGCCCGTGATCACGTTGTCCTTTACGAGAGGGCTGGAATCCTCAATGTTGACCCCACCTCCCGCATTCTCAGAGGTGTTGCCGGTCACGGTGTTGGAGACGAACTGGGGCGAGCACTGCCAGAAGTGAATGCCGCCTCCACCTGGAGTGGTGCCTGCCTCGTTCTCCACCAGTCGATTGTTGGTGATCAGGCCCGTCGAACTGATGGAGAACTGTAGTCCGCCACCCCCGCCAGCGGTGTTGTAGTAGAAGTCGTTGTCCTCGACGTCCACCTCCGAGCGGACAACGGCAAGCCCCCCACCCGTATTGGAGCTGGTATTGTTCCTGATATCGTTGCCCTGCACCACACCGGCGGAATCCTCGATGCGCATCCCTCCACCCCCAACCACCGACCGGTTCTTCTTGATGCGGTTGTTGGTGATGCTGCCGTAGGAATCGTCGCGTAACATGATGCCGCCGCCGCCCTTCTCCTGGGAGCGGTTGCTGTTGATCTTGTTGTCATCTATGGTCACTGTCCCATCGATGACGTTGATCCCGCCTCCGTTCTGGGTCGCGGTGTTGTCCAGGATGTCGTTTCCCAAGATGGAGACTGTAGCATCAGAGACGCGGATGCCACCGCCGTCCTGGCTAGCAGTGTTGTCCTCGATCACGTTGTCCTGGATGGTGACGCCGGTGGCCGCCTGGACGTTGATGCCTCCCCCCATCGTGGCCTGGTTGTTGTGGATCCAGTTGTTGCTGATGGTGGCCCGGTAACCACGCACGAAGATGCCCCCGCCGCCACCAGAGACGTTCCCTGCCCTGATGTTGAAGCCGTCCAACGTGCCCGTGTGGCTGCCGTTGTTGGAGACCAGGCGTACCGCCGATTTGCCGCTCTGGGCCTTGATGGTGGTCAGGTAGGTGTCGGGATCGCGTGCGCTCCAGTTCGTGGAGTAGCCACCCAGGATAGTGAGCGACTTGTCCTCCACCTTCACCGTCTCGTTGTAGGTGCCCTGGGCGACGCGTATCTCGTCGCCGGAGCTAGAGGCGTTCACGGCATGAGTGATGGTGGTGTAGGTCCCGCAGCCCGAGGCACAGACGTATCGAATCGTCGCGCCCAAGGACGACTGGCGCCCCCCTGGGAGATCGGCAGAGGCAGCCTCCCCGGTGAGACCAAGGACCAGAGGAAGCGATGAGACCAGCAACAGCAGAGCCATGACCATGCGTGCGGACGGCCCTGGATTCACAACCCAATGGTGGAAAAGTCTCATGTTGGTATCCATCCACCCAAGACAAACTAAGGGCACATGGCCCTCGTACTTAGCCTACCTTACACGCTATCATCTGTCAATGGGAAATTGGTACTCCGCGCGCCACGAGGTTGTGGTCAGTCGGCGTGCTCCGTGGTATGATTGCCCACGATACCCCCACTGACTCTCTACATCCTATCGCGCTGCGACAGTTGTCAGCGCTCAGGATACGTGGCAAGGAAAGGAGTGCGCGTACCATGGCAGTGGAGAAGGTCGGAGAGAAGTACAGGTGCAACATCTGCGGCAACGAAGTGGTGGTCACCGAGGCCGGTGGCGGCACCCTCGTCTGCTGCGGTGAGGATATGGAGAAGATCGAGGGATAGGTCCCGCGCCCGTCTTCCCCTCGTCCAGTGGGAGCCTGCCACGCGGAGCAGCCCGGGTTGCTCCGTGGCCCATCGCGCCTGCTACTCTTGCTAGAGAGACTCCAGGAAGTTGACCACCGCCCGCGACAGCGGGGCCAACTCGTAGGTGGCCAACCCCAGATCGTGGCTCGCGCCCTCTATCTGCACGTGGTAGGCCTCGGATAGGAGCGACATCGCATACTCGACGTCCTCGTCAGTCATGATGCCGCCCTGAGAGGGGTCTCCCTGGAGCAGAAGCACCGGGCAGTCAATCGCTCCCAGCATAGCCTCGAAATCGAAGGGCAGCATCAACTCATCCCGTCGCCCCTCTGCATGCAACTGCACCACGTCTGGATCGAGCTGGCCCACTCGCGGAGCTCCACCGACATCACGTCCGGGTCATCTCCATAGTGCACGGGAGGCTCCGTCCGCGGGACTGTACGGTCCGCCAGGAGCCTGGTCAACTCGGGAATCGGCGCTTCCCTGGCCGCCAGACCCCTTAACGACGCCCACATCTCCTCGTTGGTGGGCATGGCGTCCCACGTAGCACGAGAGAAGGCAATGTCTCCCACAATCACTGCCCGCACCTGGTCCGGCAAACGCTCCGCCAGGGCCAGGGCGAACAGCGCTCCCAGGGAGTGGCCGAAGAGCACCGCTGGTTCCTTCACCACGCCGCGAACGAAGGCCACGACGTCGGACAAAAAGTCCTCAGCCCCGTACCGGCCCGGTACGCGGCCCGACTTGCCGTGTCCGCGATAGTCGGGCGCGTAGACGTGCCACCTCAGGGAGAGGAGCGGTATCAAGGGTAGGAATCCCTGCCAGCGCCCTGTAAAGCCGTGCAGCAGCAGGAGAGATGGTCCCGCGGGCGGGCCCTCTGCATAGTTGATCTTCACAACAGCCGTATCGAAGACCTTCTCCACCAGCATCGAGCTACCCTCCAGAGTCACTGCTGCTCCCGCATGGCCCACCACACTCGCTCTGCGGTGGCTGGGAACTGATCGATCCACACCCCCACCGCATCGTGGATGGCCGACAGTATCGCCGGCGCGGTGGGCAGGGTGGTCATCTCACCGATGCCCTTGGCCCCATAAGGACCGGTGGGATCGGGAACCTCCACGGTGACCGACTTGAACTCGTGCGGCATGTCCATCACTGTAGGGATGTAGTAGTCTGCCAGGTAGCGGGTCTTGGGCACGCCCTCTTGCTGGATGTACTCCTCGGTGAGGGCATAGCCGACCCCCATGTGCACGCCACCAGCGGACTGCCCGTCGATCATGGCCGGGTTCACCGACTTGCCCACGTCCTGGGCGGCCCAGAACTTGAGGACTTCAGTCTCACCCGTCTCTGTGTCCACTTCCACGAGAGCGATGTGGGCCGCGTACCCATAGGCGAAGTGAGGCACCGTCAAGCCCGTCTCCGTATCGTAGGGCTTCGTTTCTTGTACGCTCTGGCCGTGGAACTCATACTCAGCCTCCACGAAGGTCTCCCCTGACTCGGCCACGAGGATCTGATCCCGCTTCTGCAACGCCTCCTGGCAAGCGTGCACCAGAGCGTTGCCCGCGATCCAGGCCATCCGCGAGGCAGAGCAGCTTCCAGAGTCGGGCACCTTGGCGGTATCCACCAGGGAGACGCGCACCTGATCGTACTCCACCCCCAAAGCCTCGGCGGCGATCTGCGCCAGGAGGGTCTGCACGCCCATGCCCACGTCGCAGGCCCCGCTAAGCACGGTCACCCGGGCGATCTGGCCCGCCTCGTCCAGGCTGAGCTGCACGCCCACCGTGGCCTTGTCATCGGAGCCGAAGGAGTAGCCTACGTTCTTGAGACCACACGCCACCGCGATGCCAAGACGCTTGTGAGGGGCCGACGGCCTGCCCAGAGCGGGTCGTTGCCAATGCCCGTCCTCTGCGCTCCATCCAGCCGCCAGGGCTACCTGCTTCAGCGCCTCTCTGATGCCCACGCCCTGAGGCATCTCATGACCGGTCAGGGCGACGGAGCCGTCTCTGAACAGGTTCTTCATCCTCAGTTCCACGGGGTCCATGCCCAGAGTTTCGGCCAGTTTGCTCATCTGCATCTCGTAGATGAAGGCGGACTGAGTGGTGCCGAAGCCTCGCATAGCCATGGTTACTGCGTTGTTCGTATAGACGGCGTAGGCGTCCACCTTGGCGTTGGGGACCACGTAGGGGCCAGCCGCAAAGCTGGTGCCCGCCTCCAACACGGGGACGCTAGTCGAGGCGTAGCCCCCCGAATCTGACACGATCTCTATGTCCACCGCCGTGAGCGTACCATCCTTCTTGGCCCCGGTCCTGTACTTCACGTACCAGGGATGTCGTTTGCCCGTCCTGGTCATAACCTCGGCGCGGTCGAAGACCATCTTCACCGGCCGCCGCACGCAGAAGGCACAGAGGGCCAGCAGATGCTGGACGTGCATGTCCTCTCGTCCACCGAAGGCCCCACCGATGGCGGGCACTATCTCCCGTATCTGCTCCTGGGTCAGATCCAGCATAGGTGCGATCTGCCGCTGGTCGTGGTCAGGCCACTGGGCGGAGGAGATGACGGTGACCCGGCCCTCTTCGTCGATGTACCCGATGCCGGCGTCCGGCTGCATGTAGACGTGCTCCACGTAGGGCGTGACGTAGTAGCTCTCCACCACCACGTCCGCCTCGGCGAAGCCCTTCTCCCAGTCCCCCTTGCGGATCTTGATGTGCCGGAAGACGTTGCTCTCGCCCCGCTCCTCGTGTACGAGGGGTGCGTCCGGCTTCATGGCCTCGCGTGGATCGCTGACCACCGGAAGCAAGTCGTACTCGACCTCCACCAGGCGGCGTGCCTCATCGGCCACCTTCTCGCTCTCCGCCACCACGATGGCTATGCGGTCGCCGAGCCAGCGGACCTTGTCTCCCACCCCCACCAGCACCGGCTGGTCCTGGATGATGATCCCATACTCATTGACGGGAACGTCCCTGGCCGTGAGCACCCTCACCACGCCGGGCAGAGCCTCAGCCTGGCTGGTGTCCACCTTGGTCACGCGCGCGTGGGGGAACTCGCTCCACACCACCTTGGCGTAGAGCTGGTCCTCCATGTCGAAATCCTGAGGGAACTTGCGGCTGCCTCTGACCTTGGTTGCGGCGTCCTTCTTGGGGACGTTCTGGCCAAGCACCCTGGTGCTCATTCCGCACCTCCCTCCTCGGCCATGCGCTGTGCCGCCAGCTTGATGGCCTCGACGATCTGGTAGTACCCCGTGCAGCGGCAGATGTTGCCGGAGATACCCTCCTTGATCTCGTCTCGCGCCGGATGTGGGTTCTGGTCCAGCAACGCCTTGGCCGACAAAACCATGCCCGGAATACAGTAGCCGCATTGGGGAGCTGTGACGTCCACGAAGGCTTGCTGGATGGGGTGGAGCTGCCCTGCCTCCGCCAACCCCTCGATGGTGGTCACCTCGCGCCCCTGGGCCTTGAGAGCAGGGTAGATACACGAGGTCACGGTCTTTCCGTCCACCAGGACCGTGCAGGCCCCACACTCCCCCTCGCCGCAGGCCACCTTGGTGCCGATGAGTCCCAGCTTGTCGCGCAGCACGTACACCAGGAGATCACCTGGATCAACCTCCACGGAGACGTCCTTCCCGTTCAAGATCATGCTAAGAGTCGGCATGGCCACCCTCCTCTCCAGCAACCGAGGCCGTGGCCCGCGTCAGGGCCCGTCGCACCAGCACCTCGACCATGCTCTTGCGGTACTCAGCGCTCCCTCGCAGCAGCGAGTAGCGAGGCTGGGCGGCTTCCGCAGCGAGCCTGGCTGCCTCCGCCACCTCAGCGTCACCAGGCACCCGACCCACGAGGGACTGGGCCGCTTCCGTCGCCACGAAAGGTGTTGTGGCTACCGGGCCTATAGCTATCCGCGCTTCTCGCACAGCGCCGTCGTCCGTCCACAGCGCGACCCCCGCGTTCAGAATGGGGAGGATCAGGGCCTTGCGCTTGGCCAGCCTCTCGAAGGCGCTGCCAGCCCCGTCGTCCAGAGCTCGAAAGCGCAGTTGGGTGATCATGGCCTGGCAGGAATCGACGGTACAGCGTCCCACCCCGGCGTACAGATCGGCGATGGGCGTCCACCGCCGCCCGGTCCGCTCGGCCACCTCCGCCTCCGCGTCCAGGGCGAAGAGCCCAATGGCACCATCGGCCGCGGGCAGGGCGTTGACTACGTTGCCCACAAGCGTACCCACGTTGCGGATTTGAGGACCTCCCACGGAGCGACAGGCCTGAGCCAGCACAGCAGCCCGGGAACGGATCAAAGGTGACGCAGCCACCTCGGCGTGAGTCACCCGCGCTCCAATGTAGATCGAACCATCCCGTTCCTCGATGCTCTCCAGGCCAGGGATGTGCGTGATATCCACCATCACCCGGGCAGGGTTGCGTCCGCGTTGGCATTGCAGCGCCAGGTCGGTCCCCCCGGCGATGATCCGGGCCTTCCCCCCGTGGGCTTGCAGTATCTCCAGCGCTTCTTCGACGGACTGTGGAAACAGGTAGTCATCCCACATACCTTCTACCTCCTTCCCTCAGCCCCCTTCAGTGGCTGGGGTTTCGGTGCTTCGTTCTACCGCGGTGGCAGCCTTGGCGCAGCAGTGCCAAGGCGAGGTGGGACTCCCTCGAATCGGAGCAAGGGCAACAACGGCCGAACGGGACTCTCCGCGTTATGCGCATTCGTTCGAACAGGACACCCACCCTCCGGTGCGTGCGATGGGATTCTATCATCCCGTAAGGGACGCGAGCAAGTCCGCTGGGAGCGTCCGGGACAGTGGCTTGCCTCGAGCCGCCCGGCGTGGCACCAGGGGGATAGGGTCTCCTTTACGCCGGAGCCTCTATGGTCACCGCTTCGTCCAGGTCGGACAGCTCGAAGCTCAACTTCATGCTATCTGACTCCCGGGCACCTTCGTACTCCACCGCGTAGACGGCCTTGACCAGGGAGAGGTCCCCCGTGGAGATCCAGGCCTCGCCGGTCCCTCCGCCGCTGAACAGTCCCAGCCACCCCGGCTCGAAGGTCACGGCGAACTGGAGGTGGTAACAGTCCACTCCGTTGACCACTTCCTCGCCCATCAGTGCGGGGTTTTCGTAGAACCCCAGAAGCTCCACCCACCGCGCCGGATTCGAAGCGAAGGGAGCGATAGGACCCATGCTCCACCCGCTGGAGAGAGACTCATCTGCCCAGTAGCCCGTGGACCCGATGATGATGGTCTCCACGGGGGCCTGGTCGTAGGATGACATTCCCTCGAAGTGGGCCCGGTCGGGCAACGCCAGCACACCCTCGCCCGACGCAGTATAGCTTCCCACCACCTCTTTCTCGAAGACGAAATGGGCGGACGTGACTCCACTCATCTTCTCCACGCTGCCGTCCATGATCTCTTCGGGAGAGAGGCTAGCCTCGGTCGGTGCCTCCGTCGGGGCCGCGGTCTCCACCGGTGTGGATGGGGCGGCCACCACTGCCTCCGTCGGTTTCTCCGACAGCAGCGGCGCCGTTGTCACCTCCACAGGCGGCGTGAACGTTGCCGATTCCTCGGCCTGAGGCATGCAGGCCAACAGCAGTACCACCAGAATAGTTACCGCGAAACACGCGGCTCGTGTTCTTGTCACGCTCCCTCCTCCACCAAAGCACGATGCCACCAACCCTCGGCCGGCGGCCACAACGATCCTGATGCGCCCGGCACTCGTGCCCCCCTGGTCCGAAAGGGGACCCAGACCGCACCCGACCAGGCGGCAGACGATTATAGTGCTACACGGGAGAGCAGAGCAAGAGAGGGCCGCGGACATGCATCCCGTCGCCCCGCGCGTCGCGGAGCTGGGCGGGGCGCAGTCTGCCGTGCACTACGTTCCTTGCGTATGGTGACCACAGGCAGTAACCCATCCCACCCGCTGGTCGCGAGTGAGGAGGAACCCACAATCCAACAACCAGAGTGAGGAAGGAGGGGCCACGAGAGGTGGCGATGGCACAGGCAGTAGCATCCGGAGGTAGCGGAGGTATTCCAGTCGTGCTACGATTGGGTAGGGTGGTCACGGCCCGCTTGTCCACCCCATCCAGACAGAGAAACAACGATGAA
>DAOUEW010000096.1:0-3444 GCA_034430275.1 Anaerolineae bacterium
CCAGCCGCCTCAAGCATCCTGGCACCCAGGATCTTGAGGTACTCCGGGTCCACAGTGGGGCTGTATCGCACCCTTCGCGACTGGGGTCCCACCGCCCCGATGTGGCGCCATTCGTTCACCGCCTGGGGAGCCCTGGAACCCCAAACCTCTCTCGGAGGATAGAGAACGGCGCCCATTTCGTCCAGCCTGTCTATCAGCTCCTGAGCGATGCCTCGCACCACCTGCTGGCCCTCGTCGTTGCCCATCCTGTCCAGCATCAGCACCAGGCCGCCCGTGGCCATCCCGCCCACGTATCCGTACCGCTCCAGGAGAGCGATCTTGGCCCCCTGTCGTGCGGCCGCGATAGCTGCCGCCAGGCCCGCCGGTCCTCCTCCCGCCACGAGGACCTCAACCCGGTCCAGAACCGGGACCTCGCGCTCCTGCTCCACCACCTTGCTCTCGTACTTCCGGGATCCCATTCCCTACCGCCTCCTGAACCAAGGGAAAACCTGTGATGCGTGGACTAAGCAGATCGACGACGCTCGACGGACCTGCCACTTCGATTGTATCACCACGGACGGCCAAAGGCGAGGGCTGTCGCAGATGCCGACTTGCTCCGTTGACAGGATTACCTGTGCTGCGTATAATGTAAAAACTGCGGCTCTGCGCAGGCTGCGTTTGGGCACACGCCGAGGAATGTGAGGCCAGCACGAGACCATTCGATGAACACACTTGTCGTCTACGACTCCACCTTCGGAAACACAGAGAAGATCGCCCAGGCCATCGCCGACGTCGTGGCAGGGAGAGGATCCGCGCGAACATTGCGGGCCAACAAAGTACAATCCTCGGACCTCGAGGGTGTGGACCTGCTGGTGCTCGGGTGTCCCACGCACAAGCAGAGGCCCACGGATGCGGTGCAAGCCTTCCTGGAATGTGTCTCCAGAAGGTCTCTGAGCGGCATCTCCGCAGCCGTCTTCGACACCAGATACCGCAAGCCTCGGCTCCTCACCGGGTCCGCGGCCCGGCGGCTGGCCAAGAGCCTTCGTAAGGGAGGGGCCTCGCTGCTGACGCCGCCCCAGAGCTTCTTCGTGGTCTCCCGAGAAGGGCCTCTCGAACCTGGCGAGCTGGAGAGGGCGGCAGCCTGGGGTCGCGAGGTGCTGGACCGCCTCGACGCGCAGCAGGCGAGCTGAGACCTGGCAGGGCCACACAGTTCTCCAGGGCGCTGGTCACGCCCCCCATGCCACCAGTAAGCAGAGAGCAAGAAACGCCAAGGCAGATCATTCCGTACCCGTGCAGAGCGCTTTTCCGTAGGCTAGGCGCGGGGCCATAGAGATGGAGGTGTCAGATGCCTCTGACCATGCTCGAGACACGAAACCTGGTCAAGCGATACGATGGATTCACTGCTGTCGACAACCTCTCCTTCGAAGTCTACGAGGGCGACCTCTTCGGGCTCTTGGGACCCAACGGCGCAGGGAAGACCACGGCCATCCGCACCATTATGGACATCTTCAAGCCCGACGAGGGCACCATTACCGTCCTGGGACACCCACCCGGGGTGGTGCGCAGACGAATCGGCTACCTGCCTGAGGAACGGGGGCTGTACCAGGACCTCAAGGTCCTCGACGTCCTCGTCTATCTGGCCGAACTGAAGGGCGTCCCACGCTCCACCGCGCGAGAGCAAGCCCTGATTTGGCTGGAGCGGGTTGAGATCAGCGACTGGGGCAAACGGAAGGTGAGAGACCTCAGCCGCGGCATGCAGCAGAAGCTCCAGTTCGTGGCCAGCGTCGTTCACGACCCCGAGCTGCTCATTCTCGACGAGCCTTTCCAGGGCCTGGACCCCATCAACGTGGACCTGCTGAAAGGTCTGATACGGGACCTGCAGGCCGATGGCAAAACGGTGATGCTCAGCGCCCACCAGATGAACCTGGTGGAAGCCCTCTGTGACCGCATCTTGCTCATCGACGACGGGCAGGGCGTGCTCTACGGCGACCTGGCCGAGATCAAGCGGCAGCATTCACCAGGCACGGTGCGGCTGCGGACGCCCGATCTGCCGGGTGACCTGCCCGGCGTGGCTCACGCTGAGCGACGGGATGACACATTGACCCTCACGCTGGAGGGAATCACACCCCAGCAACTGCTCGGGGAACTGGTCAAGAGAGAGATCACCATCGAGTCCTTCGAGGTCGCCTCAGCTCCTCTGGAGGACATCTTCATCACGGTGGTGAGGGAGAGGGACGATGCGTAAGATCCTCATCGTAGCGCGACACGAGTATCTGGTGAACGTCCGGCGCGTCGGCTTCATCGTGATGACGGCCCTGGTGCCAGTCCTGGGCGCGGCGGGTTTGTTCGTCGCTGCCTTCTTCGGCGGTCAGGCAGCGAACTTCTTTGCCAGCACCTTCATCCCCGAAGAGGGGAACATCGGCATCGTAGACCGACTCGGGGCCTTCACACCCATCCTTCCAGAATACGAGGACCGCATCACCCTCTACCCGGACGAAGAGCAGGGACGGGCTGCTCTACGCTCCGAGGAGATAGATGGACTGCTGGTGATCCTCGAGGACTACATGGACAGCGGAAAGGTCACCATCATCACCAGGGAGGGGGGCTTCTCCGCCGCTGTCCTGGAGGACTCTGACACCTTGCACTCCTTCTTCGTCGATCACCTACTTCGGGAGGAAACGGATTCGAACCTCAGATCCAGATTGGCCGATCCCATCGTGCCGGTGCTGGTGAGCCTCGAGGAGGGGGGAGAGGCAGAAGGCGGGCCTTTGGCGGTCGTCCTCAACATGCTGGTGCCCTACTTCCTGGGCATCTTGCTGGTCATGACCATCTTTATCACCTCCGGCTACTTGCTCCAGGGCGTGGCCAAGGAGAAGACCAGCCGGGTGATGGAGATCATCCTCTCTTCAGTTACTGCCCAAGAGCTCCTGGCAGGGAAGGTCCTGGGGCTGGGCGCCCTCGGCCTCACGCAGATAGTGATCTGGCTGGCCTCCACAGTCGCCCTCAGCGGCGGCACCCTTGGTCTACTGGGCTTCGCGCTCCCGTTCCTCGCACGCCCGGAGGTGCTTCTGCTGGGAGTGGTCTACTACGTGCTGGGCTTTCTCGTCTACGCGGTGTTGATGGGAGGTGTGGGGGCGCTAGGGACCACGCAGCAAGAATCTCAGCAGTTGGCCGGCATCTTCTCCATGATGGCCGCCATCCCGCTCATGATCGGCGGCTTCATGTTCTCCAACCCGAATATGACGTTCATCAGGGTCCTGTCCTGGTTCCCCTTCACCGCGCCGACGATGATGCTCCTGCGCATGCCTATAGCAGAAGTACCGGTGATCGACATCGTGGGCAGCATAGTGGTGCTCATCATCAGCATTCCTGCCGTCCTCTGGGTGGGGAGCAAGATCTTCCGCATGGGTCTACTGATGTACGGCAAGCGTCCCGGCCTGAGACAGGTCCTGAGAGCGCTACGCC
>DAOUEW010000097.1:0-15415 GCA_034430275.1 Anaerolineae bacterium
GTAAAACACTGGACGTCTGGTTCAAGAACGAGAACCACGTTTCCTGGCTGAATGGCAAGCCGTGGATCTGTAGCCCCGACATCGTCACCTTGGTGCGGGCACACAACGGTGAAGGGATCACCAATGCCGACATCAAAGATGGTGACGAGGTAGTGGCGGTGGGGATCAGAGGACTGGAGGCTTTTCGCACTGAGTTCGGTCTGAACGAGTGTACTGGTCCGCGCTACTTCGGATTCGACATCGACTACCGACCCATCGAAGAGTTGCTTGCCTAGGGCAATCACCGAGGATGCTTAGCCATCACGTTATCTGTAATGATCGTGCTGGCCGCCTGAGTGATGGTATGAACTCCGCGAGGGTACCTGGTGGCGGAGCGGAGAAGGAGGTGATGCAACGGGACTAACGCGATTAGATCAGACTACCGATTGAGTGTAATCCTGACACCATCAACCAAACCGCACAAGGAGGACAAAAGATGTTCAAGCTATTGCGACTTGCGATAATCGCAGTGGTGATGGCTGCTCTGCTGGTTTCCGGTTGTGCCCCGGCGGCTTCGCCCGAAGCTCCAGGGGCCACCGAAGCCCCAGCAGCCACCGAAGCGGCGCGTGCGCCGAAGGTTATCACGTCTATCATGTGGCAGCAGTTCATCGACATGGATCCGGGATACGCATTCTCCAGCGAGCACCCGGCGTTGAACCTCATCTACGAGAACCTGGTGTACATGAACCCTCCAGGAGCCGATGAGTTGCTCAGCCCTGGGCTGGCCACGAGCTGGGAGCCCAACGAGGACGCGACTGAGTGGACCTTCCACCTGCGCGAAGGTGTGACTTTCCAGGATGGCGAGCCCTTCAACGCAGACGCGGTCAAAGCTACCTTCGAGCACTACTGGGCCGCGGAGGGAGCCGGGTGCAGCTGGATATGGGCTGCAGTGGAAGAAGTAGAGGTGGTTGATGACTACACCGTCAAGCTGCATTGCAGCTACCCGGCAGCCCTGGACATCATCGCCACATCCACCTACTGCGGGGAGATCATCAGCCCTGCCGACACAGCCCAGCCGAAGGAGTGGTTCGACGCAGCCAACGGCCACGGTACCAGGCCCTACATGTACGAGTCCTATGACAAAGGTCAGCGCCTGATCTTGGCTCGTTTCGATGACTACTGGAAAGGCTGGTCAGACAATCAGTTCGACAAGGTCGTGTTCGAGATCGTCGAGGACGTAGTGCAGATGCTACAGATGATCGAGAGCGGGCAGGCGGACATCCTGCGTGAGATACCTCCAGACAAGGTCTCCCAGTTGCAGGCCAATCCGGACCTCAAAGTGTACATCGACCCGTCGTACCAGCACATGCAGTTCCTGCTCAACAACCAGAAGGCGCCGACTAACGACGTCCTGGTGCGGCAGGCGCTGGCCTACAGCTACCCGTACGACGCCTTGGTCGAGAGGGGACTGGGGATCTTCGTACAGTCTAGAGGTGCTGTCCCAGCGGCCATGTGGGGCCACTGTGACGACTGCTTCCAGTACTACTACGATCCGGACAAGGCAGGAGAGCTTCTGGACGAGGCCGGTTGGGTGGATACGGACGGCGATGGCATCCGGGATAAGGATGGACAACCTCTCCATCTGCTGCTCACTTATACGACGGGGACCACCGGTCATGCGTATCCAACTGAGGAGTGGGTGTTCCCCGCTTCTGAGATAGGCATCGATCTGGAGACCCAGGGCATGACCTACTCGGCGATGTGGGAGTATTCCAAGCAGGATCCTCAGACCGCTCAGGATATCACCATCCAGCAGTGGTGGCCCACATACGTGACGCCCTATGATCCCTTGTTCTCCATGTATCACTGCGAGGAAGAAACCTTCCTCAATACGGGGTACTACTGCAACCCGGACTTTGATGCGGTGATCGACGAAGCGGACCAGCTCACCGGCACGGATCGTGACGCCGCCGATCAGATGTTCCAGGACGCGCAGAAGATCCTCATAGAGGACTGCCCGGCGATCTGGGTCATGGACATCGCCGAGTCCTTCGCCTTCAGCGCGGACATCGACGGGTTTGTGAATAACCCCGCCTATCCAGGAGTTGTCTTCATCTACGATCTGACGACGACTCGATAGGCGCTGGCCGGTGCTGGAGCGCATGTGTTGTGTTGGCGCCTAGATAGACACCGCGATCAACGGTTAGGGGCTGATCGGGATTCTCCCTGGTCGGCCCCTACGCTCAACTGAAGGGATTCATCTGTGGCCAGAGTTGAGTACATCATTCGACGGCTCTTGCTTGCTGTCCTGGTGCTGGTAGGCGTTTCGATCATCACCTTTGTCATTGCCCGTCTCGTCCCCTCCGATCCAGTCGCGCTATACGTCGGTCCTCGGGCGAAAATAGAGACACGCGAAGCGGCGCGAGTCAAGCTGGGATTGGATCGCCCTCTCTACCAGCAGTACTTGCGCTATATGGGCGAGGTCTTCCATGGCGATTTCGGGATCTCGGTCAGGAGTCGCCGACCCATCATCGACGATCTGAAGGTCTTTCTGCCTGCCACCATGGAATTGGTGTTTGTTAGCATGATCATCACGGTGCTGATAGGTATCCCCCTAGGGGTGGTGTCCGCAGCTTGGAAGGACAGTTGGGTGGATCAACTCAGCCGCATTTTTGCGGTCATCAATGTCTCCATGCCGGTGTTCTGGCTGGCCCTGCTACTGCAATTGTTGTTTGTTCGCCAGCTTGGCCTGTTGCCTATCGGCAGTCGGGTGAGTCGTGAGATCGCCATCCTTGCGCCCATCGACCACATTACAGGCTTCTATCTGGTGGATACGCTCCTGAGCAGAAACTGGTCGGCCTTCCGCGATGTATTATCGCATCTCGTTCTGCCCAGCATCGCTTTGTCGAGCTATGCAGTCGGGCTGAGCATACGTATGACGCGGGCCGCGATGATAGAGGTGCTCCAGCAGAAGTACATTACCGCCGCATGGGCGGCAGGGCTTACAGATCGCATAGTGTACTTCAAACTCGCCCTCAAGAATGCGATCGTCCCCACTTTGATGGTCCTAGGCCTAAGCTTCGTTTGGCAGATAAGCGGGGCGATGCTGGTGGAGATTATCTTCCTCTGGCCAGGGCTCGGGACCTACTTGGTCAACGCCATCCTGACCATCGATTTTCCCATTGTGGTATCGGTCACACTGATTGTGGCGGTGTTCTACGTCTTCACCAACCTGTTCCTCGACCTGCTCCAGGCGATGATTGACCCCCGCGTGAGCTTGCAATAGGAGTATTGGAGATCAGATCATGAACATGCCGCCAGAGGAAAGCTTGGAGGGCGCGCCCGGTGCCTGGAGCACCCGGTTCCAGGAATATCGGCTCATGTGGCGTGCTCTCCGGCGCGATCGACTGGCTGTGATCAGTCTGGTCATCATCCTGATCTTTGTTCTGGCAGCGATCTTTGCTTCTTGGCTAGCGCCCTATCCTGACCAGGCGATGGGCAAGTCTAACCTGAGCGAGAGGCTGAGTCCGCCTAGCCGCACGCACCTATTGGGCACCGACGATGTGGGTCGAGATCTCTTGTCGCGGATCCTCCTCGGTAGCCGTCCTTCCCTCAGCATTGGCCTCTTTGTGGTGGGCCTGGCCATGCTCATTGGGACGCCACTCGGTGCGATCGCTGGCTACTTCGGTGGGTGGATCGATCAGGCCATCATGCGCATCACCGATATCTTCCTCTCGTTTCCTCCCTTGCTGCTGGCTATCGCGATTAGTGCAGCGCTGGGTCCCAGTTTGTTCAACGCCATGCTATCCATCACCCTGACCTGGTGGCCATGGTACACTCGCTTGGCTCGGGCGCAGGCGGTATCACTAAAAGAGCAGACTTTTGTCGAGGCGTCTCGGGCCATCGGGGTGTCGGGCTTCACCATCATTCGTCGCCACATCATACCCAACGTGCTCACTCCGGCCTTGGTTCAGGCGACAATGGATATCGGCTCAGCGCTCCTCATGGGAGCAGCGCTGAGCTTTGTTGGGTTGGGAGTGCAACTACCGAAGGCTGATTGGGGCAATATGTTGACCGTCGCTCGTCTGTACTTCAACGATGGTCCATGGTTCGCCATCTTCCCGGGTCTGGCTATTCTGTTGGTCGCCATGTGTTTTAACCTGTTGGGCGATGGCGTGCGAGATGTGTTGGACCCGCAGTCAAGGAGAGTTGGATAGATGGATCAGCCGCTTGTGACCGTCCGGGATCTGCGCCTCCAGTTCCGTACCTACGCGGGAATTGTACACGCGCTGAATGGCATAGACCTGGAGATACATGAGCACGATATGCTGGGGCTGGTAGGCGAGACTGGCTGTGGGAAGTCGATGACGGGAGTATCCATCTTGGGGCTCGTCCCTCGCGGAGGAGAGATCGTCTCTGGAAGCATTGTGTTTAGGGGAGAAGAGTTACTTGGGAAGCCCGAGTCGTACATGCAGACGATCCGAGGTGCCAAGATCGCCATGGTGTTTCAGGATCCGTCAGCGTCGTTGAACCCTCTGTTCACTATTGGTCAACAACTCGAAACCGTGATGCGCCGCCACCAGCGAGCCGACAAGAGCCAGATGCGGGACAGAGCTCTGGAACTCCTGAAGGTGGTGGAATTGCCGGATCCAGCGCGTATCCTGAAGACCTACCCTCACGAACTCAGCGGCGGCATGAAGCAGCGGGCTAGCATAGCCATCGCCCTGTCCTGTGGGGCCGACTTGCTTATCGCCGACGAACCCACGACGGATCTGGACGTCACCGTTCAAGCCCAGATTCTGGATCTGCTTCGAAGATTGAGAGAAACACAGGGTGTGGCGATCTTGATGATTACCCATGATCTCGCGGTGGTGGCTGAGACGTGCCAGCGGGTGGGGGTGCTGTATGCAGGGCAGGTAGTGGAATCTGGTCCAGTGGACGAAGTGCTCTTCGAGGCGAAGCATCCCTACACACGTGCCTTGCTAGAGGCGAGCCCCAAACGCAGTAGCAGGGGCCAACCCCTGCAAGCCATCCCGGGCACCGTGCCCAGCGGTCTTCACCCTCTTGAGGGCTGCGCCTTCAGCCCTCGCTGTCCGCATGCGATGGAGATCTGCGGACAAGCGCCACCACGGATCTCCGTGGCGCCATCGCATACAGTCTACTGCTTCCTTTACGCCGATTCAGAGGAAAGATGAACGAGCTTGCAGATACCGGCCGCGCGCATGACGCGCAAGTGGAAGTCAAGAACCTGGTCAAGCACTTTACCCAGGGAGGCGGATTCCTGCGGCGGAACCCACGTGTCGTTCGCGCCGTGGACGGCGTGTGGCTGAGCATCGAGCGCAAGCGGACCTTGGGTCTGGTGGGCGAGTCGGGCTGCGGCAAGACGACGATTGGTCGCTGCATCCTGCGCCTGATCGAGCCCACGTCGGGAGAGATATACTTCGAGGGAACGGACGTTCTCGGGTTGTCCGGCAGGCGACTGAGAAAGATGCGCCGGAACATGCAGATGATATTCCAAAACCCTTTCTCCTCCCTCGACCCGCGGATGAGCGTCCTCAGCATAGTGGGAGAACCCCTCCAAACGCACACATCGCTGAGCCATAGCGATGTTCGCGACAGGGTTGTGGAGCTGCTCGAGCAGGTAGGGATGTCTGGTGAGCACATCTATCGCTACCCCCACGAATTCTCTGGTGGACAGTTGCAGCGTATTGCCGTCGCGCGGGCGCTGGCACTCAATCCTAGATTCCTTGTCTTGGACGAGCCCACGGCGGCGCTGGACGTGTCCGTTCAGGCGCAGGTGATCGCCCAGTTGATGCAACTCCAACGCGAACTGGAACTGACGTATCTCTTCATCTCCCACAACCTTACTCTGGTCCACTACATCAGTGATACCATCGCCGTGACTTATCTGGGCAAAATCATGGAGTACGCCGGTGCGGACGAGATCTTCGACAATCCACTGCACCCCTACACCCAGGCGCTCTTGTCGGCAACACCGTCTCTGGATCGCGAATTCCGGCAACGGCGCCTCATCCTGAGCGGTGGCGTGGCCGACCCTGCCAATCCACCTCCAGGGTGCGTTTTCCACCCGCGCTGTCCCACAGCGACCGACATCTGTAGTCAGCGGGAGCCGCAGCTAGTGGATGCAGGAGACGGTCACATGGTGGCCTGTCACCTTTGAGTTCGCCAGGGGCAGCTACTGAGGCTGGTATCAGCTTACACCGTCCGGGTGCAGGTCTGATAGGCACAAGCCTCGATACTGCGCGGCCAAGTGATGCCACAAGGCAGAAAGGGGTGATGCTAGCTACCAGAAGATGAATCATGCCGTGTCCTAGTATTCTGGCACAATCATGCGTCAACGTAAGGAGGGCAAGACAAGATGCACAAGTCAATCTCGATTGGGATCATGGCGATCGTGGTGCTGGGCCTCACGCTGGTCGGTTGCGCGCAGCCCGTCGCTCCTACTAAGGAGGCGCAGGATACCACTGTAGCACCAGCACCAACGCCCACCGAGTCACCGGCCGAAGCCAAGATCGCCACCTACATCACGTGGCAAGATTTCATCGACTTGGATCCGGCGTACGCGTTTGCCAGCGAACCTCCTGTCCTGAATCAGTGCTATGAGAACCTCGTATGGTACAACCATCCTGGCAGTGAAGAGGTGCTGCGGCCCGGCTTGGCCACCAAGTGGGAATCAAACGAGGACGCTACGGTGTGGACTTTCTATCTGCGCGAGGGTGTGGAGTTCCAAGATGGAACGGCGTTCACCGCTGAGGCCGTCAAGGCTACCTTCGACTACTATGTCTCGCACGAGGGCGAGGGATGCACCTGGATCTGGGGCGCTATAGAGAAGATGGAGGTCGTTGACGATTACACCGTTAAGTTCCATTTGTCCAGCCCAGCGGCTGTCGACCTGATGGCTTCGGGACCCTACTGCGCCGGCATAATGAGTCCCAAGGTTGTCGATAAGCCGAAGGAGTGGTTCGACTCTGGCCATTGCGTTGGCACTGGCCCCTATACCATCGAATCATTTGAAAGGGGACAACGCCTCGTCATGACCCGATTCGAGGGCTATTGGGGAGGGTGGCAAGAGAATCAGTTCGACAAGCTCGCATACGAGGTGGTTGAGGACCAAGCTGTGGGTCTTCAGATGATCGAGGGCGGCATAGCAGACTTCTACAGAGATGCTCCTGCCGACAAGATCGCATCGCTTGCGTCCATGGAACACCTATCCGTGTATGTGCAACCGTCCATGCAGCACATGATGTTCATGCTGAATACCACCAAGCCACCGCTGGACAACAAGCTAGTCCGGCAAGCTATTGCGTACTCCTTCCCCTATGATCAGTACATTGAGAGGACCGAGGAATTCTACACTCAATCGCGAGGCGCCGTGCCGCAGACGTTGTGGGGACATGGTGAAGACCTCTATCAGTACCAGTACGACCCGGGGAAAGCGAAGGAGTTGCTTGCGCAGGCCGGCTACCCGGATGGTGGGTTCACGCTAGAACTCAACTTCATGGCTAACTGGCCCCAGGAGAGTTGGGCGGTCGAACTCTGGGCCATCCCGCTCCAAGAACTGGGCATTGAGCTGGAATCGCGTGGCATGGCCTTCGAGTCCATGTGGGAACTCGCCCAGGCGGACCCCACGACGGCGCAGGACATCTTCCCGGTCATCTGGTGGCCCAGCTGGCCCACTCCCTATGACCCGCTTTTCAGCTTGTACCACTGCGAGGACGAACCTTTCTGGAACCTCTCCTACTACTGCAACCCTGACTTCGATGCGATGATCGATGGGGCGAACGAGCTAACCGTCAGTGATAGGGAAGCGGCCGAGCAGATGTTCATCGATGCTCAGGAGTACCTGATCGACGACTGTCCCGCGATCTTTGTCTGCGATTTCCCGGAGGTCTGGGTTGTCAGCTCGGACATTGAAGGCATATTGGTAAACCCAGCCTACCCCTATGTGGTGTTCTTCCACGAGGTAACCACGACGAGATAGACAATCGAGAGTGTGTGAACCTATGGCTCTAGGGTATGCAAACTGCTTTCATACCGGGCGATGAGTATGGCCATTCATCGATGCCTTCGGTGGACCGACTCGTACGCCATGCTGTCAACCGGTGGACATTGCTCCTCGAATGGTGGTCCCGGCTCTGCGCTTCTCGGGGTATATCAGGGCGACATGGTGGCCGAGGCGTGAGCACCAGGCATGTGATGCTGCTTCACTGCCGGCTTCAGGATAGCGTGATCAGCCACGATCGCTGGGAATATGCACCTGGCTCGTCCCAGATCGATCGCTAACATCGACGAGTTCGGGAGATCAGAAATGCTCCGGCAAGAGACACCGTTCTGAGGTCCCACGGATGGCCACTCAAGAGCCCGAGGATAGCTAAGAAATGGGAAAGGCAAGAATGCGAATTAAAATCCCAACGGCGATAACGGGCCCGTTGGCAAGCGTTGAGGACGACACTAAGCAGTGGTTGGCTCTGGCGAGCCCGGGTACTGAAGTCCAAGTTGTTCCGGTGCATGCCAAGGGTCCAGAAACGATAGAGTCGATATACGATGCTGCCTTCTATGGCCCCTCGCTACTAGAAGAGATCAAGACGGCTGAAGAGCAGGGTTTTGACGCAGTCATCGTGCCCTGCATGGCGGATCCAGGGCTTCATGCAGGGCGCGAGATAGCAAGCATCCCGGTGGTCGGGACCGCGGAGAGTTCGTTCTTGCTGGCTATCGCTCTGGGTCACAGGTTCTCGGAGCTGGAGCCGACAAGAGAGGGTTTGGCGCTGACCAGACAGTTGCTGCTGATGTACGAGTTCGAGAAGTTCGTGGCATCCCTGCGCGTGCTGGGACTCAGCGTAGAGGAGATCCGCTCAGGAGACAAGGGGGCCGTGAAGCAGGCCATCCTTAGGGAGGGCAGGAAGGCCGTGGAGGAGGACGGGGCCGATGTGATCGTCTTGGGGTGCACCTTCATGGCCGGAATAGCAGAAGAGGCTTCCGAGCAACTCGGGGTGCCTGTGATTGATCCCCTGGCCGCAGCCATGGGGTTTGCCGAGATGCTGGTGCGGCTGGGATTGTCTCATAGCAAGGAGGCCTACATGACGCCGTCTCCAAAGAAGATGACCTAGTGTTGTCTGAAGCCAGGCATCCGATTGTCACGGCGACTTGTGACGTTGGCCGAGGATATCGGCCAGAGGCAGCTGCTCGTGCTGGTGTCAGCCCATGGCGTCGGATGCCGGTCCGACGAGCTCGAAGCCTCAATACTGCGTCGCCAAATCACGCCACAAGGTAGAAAGGGGTGATCCTAGCTGCTAGAAGATCAGTGATGCCGTAGCCCTAGGAGTCTGACACGAACAACGAGCACAACAAGGAGGATGATGGATGTTGAGGAGACTATGGGCACCGATGATACTCGTGATGGTGGTTGCCCTGATGCTGGCGGGTTGCGCACCAACAGCACCGCCATCCGAGCCCGAAGCCACTGAGGCGCCGCAGGCCACCCAGGCCCCGACAGAGCCTGCACCGAGCGGCGAACCAAAGGTTGTCACCTTCATCATGTGGCAACAGTTCGTTGACCTGGACCCAGCTTATGCCTTCGCCAGCGAGAACGTCGCGCTGAACCTGATCTATGAGAACATGGTGTACATGAACCCTCCAGGTGCCGATGAGATGCTCCGACCTGGACTGGCCACTAGCTGGGAGACGAACGAGGACGCAACCGAGTGGACCTTCCACCTGCGCGAGGGCGTGACATTCCAGGATGGAGAGCCGTTCAACGCGGAAGCCGTGAAAGCTACCTTCGAGCACTACTGGTCCGCGGAGGGAGCCGGGTGCAGTTGGATCTGGTCCGCGGTGGAAGACGTCGAGGTGGTCGACGAGTATACAGTCAGGATGAAGTGCAGCTATCCGGCGGCTCTTGACATCATCGCCACGTCAAGCTACTGCGGTGAGATCATCAGCCCTGCCGTCACAGATGAGCCGAAGGAGTGGTTTGACGAAGCTAGAGGTTTCGGCACCGGGCCCTATATGTTCGAGTCGTATGACAAGGGGCAGCGAATCATCCTGACCCGTTTCGACGACTATTGGAATGGCTGGGCGGACGATCAGTTTGACAAAGTGGTCTTCGAGATCGTTGAGGATACGGTGCAGCAGCTGCAGATGATCGAGAGCGGAAACGGCGACATTCTGCGCGAGATACCCCCAGACAAGATCGCTCAGCTGCAGGCGAACCCAAACCTCAAGGTGTACATAGACCCGTCGTACGTGCACTTTCAGTGGCTGCTCAACACGCAGAAGGCGCCTACGAACGATCCGCTCGTCCGGGAGGCACTGGCCTACAGCTACCCTTATGACGAACTGGTCGAGGCGGGAGGGGGTATCTACACACAGTCGCGGGGTGCAGTGCCCGCGGCGATGTGGGGCCACTGTGAAGACTGCTTCCAATACTACTATGATCCCGACAAGGCGAAGCAGCTACTGGAAGAGGCCGGCTATCCTGATGGTCTCACCCTCGAGGTGACTTATGTTGCAGGTGCCGCTGGGCAGGCCAGGGCTGCGGAGCTCTGGGTCTACCCCGCCTCCGAGGTGGGGATTGAGCTGGAGATGAAGGGTATGACTTTCTCGGCCATGTGGGAGTACGCGAAGCAAGACCCCCAGACGGCCCAGGATATCACCGTGCAACAGTGGTGGCCTACGTATGTGACGCCCTACGATCCGCTGTACTCTATGTACCACTGCGAGGAAGAGACCTTTTTCAACCTAGACTACTACTGCAATCCGGACTTTGACGAGATGATCGACGAAGCAGACAGGTTGACCGGCCTGGACCGCGAGGCTGCCGAGCGGATGTTCCAGGAAGCGCAGGAGACCCTTATTGAGGACTGTCCGGCGATTTGGGTCATGGACTACGCGGAAACCTTCGCCACCAGCGCTGATATCGACGGCTTTGTCAGCAACCCCGCGTATCCCGGCGTTGTATTCATCTACGATCTGACGACGACTCGATAGTCAAGTGGGGTGAGCGCTCGGACCAACGCTGACGATCAACCATCTAGGGCCGATCGGTGGTGACTCCGGTCGGCCCTTGCCTTCGATCCAGTGGCACGGAGCCGTGGCCAGAGTTGAGTACAGCATGACACGGCTCATGGTTGCCGTTCGGGTCCTGGCGGCTGTTCTGATAGATTACATGTGTCATCGCCCGCCCGATCCCTTGTTCGCGGGTTACTGTGTCACAGACTTGGAAGCAAGGAGGTTGTGACCATGGAACTTATGGAGGCAATGCGCACGCGCAGGAGCGTACGTCAGTGGAAACCGGACCCGGTGCCAGACGAGAAGCTGGAGGAGTTGGTAGAGGCCGCGGCAAGGGCCCCGAGCGGCGGCAATACCCAGCCGTGGGCTTTCGTCGTCATTCGGGATCGAGCAAGGCTGAAGCGGCTACGCGCGGCTGCCCCGGGGATAGCCGGCCGAGCGACGGCCGTCGTCCTCATCTGTTTAGACAAACAGCGAGCAGATGTGGGACCGGGCACAGCGGAGTACGACATGGTACACATGACTCTGGGTGCGGCAATGCAGAATCTGCTTCTGGCGGCCCACGGACAGGGGCTCGGCGCGTGCGCGATTGGCTCCTTCCACCTCGCGTCACTCCGCTCCATCGTATCGCTGCCCCCCCATCTGGAGTTGAAGCTGCTCGTCGCCTTGGGATACCCCATCAGCCAGCCAAACGCACCCCCGCTTCGCCCTTTGGATGAGGTCTGCTTCTTCGAGGAGGTTGGCACCGTTGGCGAACACTGAGGAATTGAGGGAGGAACTCCTCCTGTTGATCGGGTTCTTGCTGACCAGCGCGCACGGCCTGTTCGATGAGCCACAAAGCTATGGGCCCGCTCGTCTACTAGAAACCGCGGGTCGGTTGCTCGACATGATGGAGGAGCAAGGCATGCTCGATGACTCCCTCCGAGAGGAGAAAGCGGCGATCGATGACGAGCGCTACGGACCTATAGACGAGGAGGGTTTCCCGGACAGAATCGACCACCTGGCGCTGAGGTGGACCGAGTCGATGGCGGACAGATTCTGAGGGAGAACGGACATCCGCAGTTCATTGCATGGCGCCTACGGTCGAACCCTTCCCCACTGTTGCTGGGCAAGGCTGGCCTTCAAACCATCCAGGTAGCTGGCGAGGGCTCGCATTCCTAGGTGGAGCGCGGATCGCCAGCCTGGATTCTAGAGAGGAATGCGCCGTAGGCCCGATCAAGCACCAGCGTGTCACGCAGAGCGGCTCCCCCGGCCTTGACCACGAAGGCCATCTCGGTGACGCGTTTGCCGAGACTCTCCGCTGCAGTGACGGCAACCTTCGCGTCAGCCTCTCCTCTCTCGTACAGAAGGCGAAGGCCGTTCTCACCTAGCTCTTGCCGGGTCCATCCTGCTGCGCCCAGGTACGATTGCCATGGGTCCCCAGCAACGGGGATGCAGCCCATCAGCACCGCGTGGTTGATCAGCGTGGTCATCACCTGCTCCTGGCCAGAGAAGAGGCAGTCTCCCTGCGCCACAACACCCACCGCCTTAAGGAGCTTCGACACTCCATCCTCTTCCTCGACACAGAGGGTATTGCCTAGCCGGTCTAGGAAGCACTTCAGTTGCCCCGGGATGCCCATGTGGTAGACAGGTACCGAGTAGATGATCGCGTCTGCTGCCATCCACGCGTCACGCAACTCCTGGAAGTCATCTCTTATCGCACAGTCTCCTAGCTCCTCACACCTGAAGCACGAAACGCAAGGACCGATCTTCTTCCCTGCAAAGGAGTATAGATCACTCTCCACCTGCCCGGCAGCGACGCCACCGGCCGCAGCGATCGATCGCTCCAATAGATACCGGCTGTTGCCACGTTTCCTTGGACTGCCGCAGATACCCAGCAGCCTCACTGTTTGCATAGAGATCCTCCTCTCGCTAGGCGCAGAATTATCAACGGCGACTCTCTCATCCGTTGTGCTGATCTCCCCTGCTCCTCGGGCGCCCGATGCGGCCTCTCACCTAGGCACTCGGTCCAGTCGGGCTCGCGTCTGTCACTAGCCGTCATCCCCCACCTCCGCTGATCGAACCGCCGAGGTCGGAACAGATAGACTTGAGCCCCAACGCAGCGAGTACCTCCTCCGTGGGGCGCCCCGTCTCTTTGTCCCACCCGTGCAGACCGTAGTACTCATCAAGCATACGATCCATCTCCGCCTGTGAGGTCACACGGCCCGCGTTGGGCCCCTCCTCGAGAGGTTCGTGCATCATGCGCCAGGGCAGGTGTTGTTCCATGCTCCGCTCGGCCCCCTGCCGCACATTGAAACAACGCTCGAGAGTCACTATCCGGCGGCCTGCCCGCATCAGCTCCTCAGAATCGATCTCGATCCCCCAGGTTGCACTCAACAAGGCAGCCATTCTGTTCGGGGTCATCATGTACGGACCCACCGTCACCTGCATACATACACCCAGCGCATCCGAGACCGCCTGACAGTCCTCGTGCCAACGCACTAACTCAGCCTTCTTGTCGGGCGAGTGTGGCACAGCATATCGCTCGTCGCCGCAGACCTCTCTGACCAAGGCACGGGCTTCGGGGGTGCCGCCAAACTCGGCCATAGGCTGCGCCGCCAGATGGTCAGGGCCACGCGGGTTGATGGCGAAGCCCAGCGCATATCCTTTTGCCGATCGAGCATCAGGGCTCGACTGCTCCAGGCCCCGGGCCTGCATGGCCCACTTCCAAGAGTCTCCACGCACCTCCGTCGCTGCCCGCTGGGTACCCTCGGCGAGAAGATCACCCAGAAGACCCTCTCGCCTGGCAATGCGGGCGATGAGCTCCAAGAGCACCTCCGCGTTGCCGAACTCCAAGTCCAGCCCATCGGCCTGTTGAGGACTGATTAGTCCCTTCTCATAGCATTCCATGGCCCAGGCGATGCTGAAGCCGGTCGACAGCACATCAAGTCCAAGCTCGTCACACAGCGCGCTGGCCTCGAGCACAGCGTCAGTGTCGGTTACGCCACACTGTGGCCCTAGCGCGATAAGGGGCTCCGCTTCCGGCAGGCTGGCCCGCAGCGGTCCGTAGGGGCTGGAATCGTTGCTGAGGAAATGACGACATCCGATGCCGCAAGCGCTGCACGCCAGCCCGGCGCGAAAGTAGCCCAGCTTAGCCATGTGCTGCCCGCTGAGCTGCTCTGCCTCCTCTACCACGATATGCCGAAAGTTGTACGCGCCCACCTCTCCCGCGCGGCCCCACTCCGGCATCATACCAGGGATGCCGTACTCTCTCGTAAGAGCGTTAGTTGCGTCAGCCACCACCTCGTCGTTGACCTGCTTGGCCACGCTGACGAACCGGTCTACGTCCGAAACCGGGATGCCTCCCCTGCCCCGGAGAGCTATGGCTTTCAGTTTCTTGGAGCCCATCACTGTGCCAATGCCACCCCGACCCGCCGTGTTGAAGCGCCCGAGTAGGATCGCCCCGTACAGAACGCCGTTCTCGGACGCCGGCCCCACGACCGCCGTCTGTATCGCTTCGTCACCCACTTCAGCCTTGAGAGCATCTTCCGTCTCTGCGGTCCCTTTGCCCCATAGTGACCTGGCGTCTCGTATCTCCACCCGATCCCCGTCTATCCACAGGTGCACCGGGTGATCCGACTCGCCGGTGATCACTACATGGTCGTATCCCGCATACCGTAGCTCGGCTCCCCAGTGACCGCCACCGTTGCACTTCAGATACCGATCGGTGAGCGGGCTCTTGGAGATGATCGTCGTACGCGCCGCGGCCGGCGCCATCGTGCCTGTAAGCACCCCAGGGCTGAAGATCAGCAGGTTACTTGGGCCCAAGGGAGCGGTGCGTGGCGTCACCCGCTCGTAGAGGAGCCTGGCCGCGACCCCGCGGCCACCTATGAACTGACGCACTTCTTCAGAAGCCACATGTTCGAGCTCTACACGCCCAGAGCTAAGATCGACCGCAAGCACCACCTGCTCAGCAGCGAGTGTCATCTACTCTCCCTTTCCCAGGCGCACAGCCTGGCGGCGTCGGAACACCGGCACAACTCTACTTAGTAGCCGATGATGTCTTTCTCTGGGGGTTGGGGGTAGGTCCTCTTGCTATGAGAGAGTCCCATGCCGGCCAGTGCCTCAGCGAGCTTGAAGGCCAGCATACCGGGGTCGATCACCGGGACATCGGGGATGCCTCGGGTCGTCAGTCCCTTCTCCACATCCCTGGCCAGACCAGCCATGCCCGTGCAACCGAAAATGATCACATGAGCTCCGTCTTCTGCCACTGCCTTGGCCGCCTGCTCCACCAGCGCCCCAACAAGCCGCTCCCGGTCATCTTCCAGCTCGAGAACGGGGATGTTCACGGCCCTGACCGATGCCAGCCGCGTCGCCAGGCCCGCCTTCACCGCGTGTTCGTAGAAGGGTGGCGCATCTGTCTCAAGAA
>DAOUEW010000098.1:0-3668 GCA_034430275.1 Anaerolineae bacterium
AAGCGCCTCCGCCGGTATGCTACAATGGACTTGGACCGGCAAATGGGACGTTATACGGCGGGATAAGGATGGGTTCGGCTACCTGGTTTGAGAGAGAAGGCGTGATCGGGACGGTTCGCGAACTGTTGGCCGAGCGGTCCTGTGAGGGCTATCTGGTCGGAGGGTACGTGCGCGACCTGATACTCGGCCGAGATACACGAGACCTGGACGTGGTCGTGGCTGGGGAGGCCTTGGCCTTGGCCCGAGAACTGGCCGACCGCTTGGGCGGGGCCTTCGTGGTGCTGGATGAGGAGCGAAACACGGCCAGGGTGGTGCTCCGCGACCAGGGCGATAGGTACTACGTGGACTTCGCCACCCTGAGGGGAGGAGGGTTGGAGTCAGACCTGGGAGCGCGCGATTTCACCATCAACGCCATGGCGATCGACGTGCAGGACGTAGCGCCGGACCAGCGGATTCTGGATCACCTGGGGGGACGGCAGGACCTCGAGAGCGGTGCGGTGAGAGCGGTCTCAGATTCTGTCTTCCAGGACGACGCCATACGACTCTTGCGGGGCGTTCGGCTCGCGGCGGAGCTGGGGATGGAGGTCGAGCAGAGCACCGAGAGGCTGATGCTCAGGGATGCTGATCTCATCGCCGCGATCTCTGCTGAGAAGGTCAGAGATGAGCTGTGCAAGATCCTCGCTGTCACGGGAGTGGAGGTCCATCTGCGGCAATTGGACAGGCTAGGGCTGCTGGTGCGCGTTCTGCCGGAGTTGACGACGCTCCGTGGGCTGGAGCAACCTCTTCCTCACTTCCAGGATGTCTTCGAGCACTCCTTGACCGCCGTAGGTGGTCTGGATCGAGTGCTCTTTACCGTGGAGAGCCTGTCTTCAGGCCAGGACCTGTCCATGGCCGAGGGGTGGGGCGTAGGGGCAAAGGCGCAGGAGGCCCTGCATACAGCGCTCGGGCCATTTTCGCAGCCTGTGTTGGCACACCTGCAAGATGAGCTCGCGGAGGATAGGAGCCGCGCGGTTCTGCTCAAGTTGGCCGCGCTCCTCCACGACGTGGGGAAGGCGAGCACGGGCAACATTGACGAGGACGGTCGAATCCGCTTCTTCGGCCACGCGCGGGAGGGCAGTCTTGTGGCCGCTCGCGCGTTGCAGCGGCTGCGCCTTGGCGGCCGAGAGGCGAGACTGGTGCGTGCTGTGATCCGGCACCACATGCGCCCTCTGCACCTGGCGAAGGCAGAGCGGGTCAGCCGCCGGGCTATCCATCGCTTCTTTCGGGACACGGGTGGGGCCGGTGTGGATGTCCTTCTCCTCGCCCTGGCGGACAATCTGGCCCTCGTGCACCAGGGCTTCGACGTGGAGCAGTGGAAGCGTGTCTGCGGGGTCGCGGGTGTGTTGCTCGGGGCGTACTACGAGCAGTTCGACGCACTGATCGCGCCTCCTCCCTTGCTCCGGGGCGGCGACCTTCTGGAGATACTGGGCATGGAGCCAGGCCCCGTAGTGGGGAAGATCTTGCGAGCCTTGAGCGAGGCGCAAGCTGCGGGCCAGGTGTCCACGAGGGAGGAAGCGCTCGAACTGGCGAAGAGCCTGCGTTAGAACGAGCACGGACAGGCCACTTCCTCGACAGACAACTCAGGGTTCCCTGACGCGTCTCAGCCCTTCCAGGGCATGGGCGGCACCTGCGCCGGCTCCGCATAGGGGCCTGTCTTGAAGTCGTCCCAGTAGCCGTTACTCTCCACCAGTGAGTAGGCGAAGATGGCCTGTCCCTCAGCGCCAGCCTGGCGTGCCATGTCGATGCGGGTCTCGATCTCGGAGAAGGAGGCGTACCCGGCGTGGATGCCGGCAAAGATGTGGCGTCCGAACGATTGCTGGACGAAATCGTCGATCAGGATCTGGAAGCGGTCTGGGTAGTTCTGCACTGAGGTCCCATAGAGCATAGGGGCCAGGAAATCGACCTGGCCCGCCTCCAGCCAGCCTCGCGAGTCCTGGTAGTAGCCGTCGTAGCCGTCGTAGGTTACGTCTCCGTAGGTAACCCAGCCCCACTTGTCCTCGTAGATGGGCCAGGCGGCCACGGAGAGGGCTGCATCTGGCCTCAGCCTCCCGACCGCGTTGTGCACGCGAGTGACAAGGTCGGTGATCTGGTCCCGCTGCCAGTCTGCCCAACCGATAGGCTGAGCAGCCGCGAAGCGTTGCTCGCTAGCCGGGTCGTGGGAGTAGTAGGGACCGCTGTACCTCACGTAGTCGAGATGCAGGCCATCGACGTCGTAGTTGCGGAGGATGTCCCGACACACGGCCACGATGTGGTCGCCCACCGCTGGATGGCCGGGGCTGGCAGTGAGATAGGACGAGTTGAGCTCCATGGGCGTGCCATCTTGGTGCCACTGTACCCACTCGTTCCCGTACAGCGCGTTGAAGCTGTGGTACATGTGCTGGGGGGTGGTGTTGGCGGGAGGCGCGGTCGAACCCAGCCACACCGGGTATACGTTGACATAAGCGTGGAGCTGCAATCCTGCTGCATGGGCTGAAACGATGGCCGTTGGCAAGGGGTCCCAGCCCGGATCCTGGCCCAGGGTTCCCGTGAGACGGTCGGCCCAGGGCTCGTAGGACGAATCGTAGTAGGCGTCAGCCTGGCCTCGCACCTGGAACAGCAGTATGTTGAAGTTGGCCTCCGCTGCCTTGCTCACGATCCTCTGAACGTCGGCCTCGGTGGAGTAGGACCAGCGAGGGACCCAGAGGGCGCGCGCCTCCAGGTTGGCGGCTGGAGCGGAGCCGCTGGACTGAGAAGAAGCAAGGGGCAGGTAGGTCTTGAGCCAGGAATCGGGGTCGTAGACGATCACAGACGCGGTCGCCTTCGGGCTTCCTTGAAGCGAGAACCAGCCTACGCCGCGGTGCAGCAGGTCCCACTCCAGCACGTACAGGCCGGGCTGGTCGGGGGCCACGATGGGCACGTTCTCCGCCTGGACCTCGTCTCCGTAGGACACATCGTGGGGGAGCTCGGTACGGGCGTGTCCTGGGAAGACCGTGCCCTGGCTGTCGCGCCAGCGATAGCCGATGACTACACCGTCGCTGCTTTCAGCCAGCCAGGTCAGGGTGCCCTCGTTTCTGATGGAGAGGGACACGGTGGCCGTCTGGCCGGTGCTCAAGAGCGCTGGGCTGTCGTGGCTCAGATAGTTGGCCCAGTAGGTGGGCGTGTACAAGAGGATGGAGTCCCAGATCCCGGTGCGTATGGAGGGGAGCTCGGCGTAGAGGTAGTCGCCAGGGCAGGCGGTGGCGTTGTAGTCCCGGTGCCCGGCTACGTTCTCCGTGACCTTGTCCACGAAGTAGGAAGTCTCTCTGGGATCGAGAAGGGCAGCGCTGCACCTCCAGGCTGAGATGTCGATCAATCCCGAGAGAAGCTCCTCGCTGGGTGGCACGCTACTGGACGTGTTGCCGTAGGTGCCCATGCCACAGGCACCGACGCTCCCGTAGTTGTAGTGGTAGGCGTGTCCCCCTACCACGTTCGGCCCGCCGTAGCGCCCCTGGTAGATGTTGCCGTGCCAGTCCACCAGGTAGTTGTAGCCGACGTCGCCCCAGCCCAGCGTGACGGCGTGGTAGTAGTAGATGGCCCGTACCGTGGCCGGTGGGTTGGGATCGTTGTTGCTGGTCACGCTGTGGTGAACGATGATCTTCCGGGGGGTCTGG
>DAOUEW010000099.1:0-1647 GCA_034430275.1 Anaerolineae bacterium
GCCACGCCTACGAGGTGGCTGAGGTTAGTGAGGTTGGCATCCGTTTCCACTTGGACGAACTGCCGTTCCTCGAAGGTGCCACTGACTACGCCAACGATTGGTTGTTTCCCGGGCGCACGTCATGCAACAAGGACGCCTACGAGGCACACGTCCATTTCGCGGAGGGCATATCCGACGAGTTGCAGATGCTGCTCTTCACGTCAGAGACATCCGGTGGTTTGCTCATCAGTGTGCCCCCAACTGACGCGGATAGGCTGGCCGACCTGTTCTCCAACGAGGGACAGCAGTACTGGATCGTGGGAGAGGTCGTGGAGGGTTCTGGCAGCATTGAGGTAGTCTAGCCTGTGCTCGATCAGCGCGCCGTTCTGAGAGGGGAAGCTGATGCGGATCGCTCTGTTGGCTGACATCCACGGGAATCTGCCTGCGCTGGAGGCGGTGATGGCCCATCTCAAAGAGCAGGGTGGCTGTGACGAGATGTGGGTGCTGGGAGATCTGGTTGCCTTCTGCCCTTATCCGGTCGAGGTTCTGGAGCTACTGCCTTCGCTGCCCCACGCACGGTTTGTTCAGGGAAACACCGACAGGTACCTGGTGACTGGTCGGCGCCCGACCCAGCCACCCGTCGAGGATCAATCGGCGTGGCGCAACTTGCCGGCCTTCCTGGAGGAGCGAGACGCCAGCTTCCGGTGGACCGTGTCGCAACTCAGCTATGAGTGGTATACGTTCCTCAAGGAGTTGCCTGTCGAGCTTGACATCGAACTTCCAGGCTACGGCTCCATCCTTGCCTTTCATGGCTCGCCCCTGGGCGACGAGATCGGCATCTGGGAGGACACTCCGGAGGAGGAGCTCGAAGAGATGATGGCCGGCATCGACGCCAGGCTGGTGGTGTGCGGGCACACCCACTATCAGCTTGGGCGGTGGCTCGGCGAGAGCCTCTGGGTGGTGAACAGCGGTTCCGTGGGCTTGCCTCTGGACGGTGATCAGCGGGCTGCCTATGCCGTACTGGACTTCGAAGGTGGAGACTGCTGGGCATCCTTCCATCGGGTGGATTACGACGTCGATGGGGTCATCGCCATGCTGGACGAGGTAGATCATCCCGCTGCTGAATGGGTGGGCACTCGGCTGCGTCTGGCTGGGCATCCGCGAGGATAGAGGAGGCTGTGTATGCTCGTGGCCGTTGTTGGAGCGCTCGAAAAAGAGGTGAGACCAGTCGTCGAAGCCATGGCGACGGCAAAGGCCTCCAAGTGGGGGAGGCGAACTCTCCACCAGGGCCGGATAGGCGACTCCGAGTTGGTCGTTGTTGCCTGCGGGGTCGGCAAGGTGAAGGCGGCAGCCTGCGCGCAGTACCTGATAGACCGATTCTCCATTGAAGCCCTTTTCTGTATTGGCGTCGCCGGAGCCGTCAACCCCGGCCTCCAGACGGGCGACATCGTGATCTCGGAGAAGACCGGACAGCACGACTTCGATCTCGGCGATCCCAGGCTCCTGAAGAAGCTCAGGCGGCGTTGGCTCAAGGCCGATGGAGGATTGGTGAAGCTGGCTATGGAGGCGGCCAGAGAGTCAGATCTGGCTCATCGGTGCCGTTTAGGCGCGGTGTTGACCGGCGATCAGGCCATCGTCACTGAGGAGAAACGTGAGTCGCTGTGGGCG
>DAOUEW010000100.1:0-4646 GCA_034430275.1 Anaerolineae bacterium
TGGAAGGAGGAAATAGGCTCCAAAGTAGGGGAACGTCCACACGACCAGCGTGGCTGCGACGACAGATTGCACGGTTCGGCCAGGATCTGGCCTCGCGAACAGCCGCAGCAGACAGAGGGCACAAAAGGGCAACCACTGGATGCTGAACAGATTGTAGTGACCCGCTGCTCCATGAGCAAAATGACAGGCCGAGAAGGAGAACATGCTCCCCGCCGCAACAGACGCCAGCTTGTTCCCGCATAGGTGCCGGACCAGCAAGTAGCCGAACAACCCTGCGAGCACGAAAGAAGAGAGGAAAAGCAGGTCGTACGTAAGCACCGGTCCAAGGATAGCAGCCAGGGGCAAGGAGATCAGGAGGCTGCCGGGGCTCGACCAGATGGTCGGCACATCCGGAAGGGGATAGCAGATTAGATCGGTCGTCTTCAGAGGAGTCTGAGGATCGATGATGGCACGGGAGAAGGCCCAGATATCCCAGACCATGCGGGGCGCATCCTCTGAGCCGGGAATGTGGCTGCCCAACTGGACCATCGTGGGATAGGTCAGTATGCCGGTGAGCAGCAGGTACAGGGCGGAGACCAGGAGCAACTCGCGGCCTGCTGAGAGGCGCCAGGGATTGCCGCCAAACGCTGCGAGCCTGCTACGCATGGTCATAGCCAGGTCTGGCCAAGAAGCAGGGGGCCGAAGGGGACAGCCCCCATTCTCCCCGAGCAAACCGTCGGCGCCCACTGGCGGCCGTACCACCGCGCCTGATGGCGCGCGTCGCCCCACCTGGGCCGCTGAGTCCGTCTCCCGAATCCGGTTCGCCCCGGAGCGGCGTTGGGGTCACTTCTGCGTGTCCCCCATTGGAGCCTGTCGCTGGACGAGCTTCTCGTACACACCCACCACCTTCTCTCCGTGGGTCGTCCACGTGAACTCCCGCTCCACCGTGTCCCTGGCATTCTTCCCCAGCTCCTGGGCCAGCGCCGTATCAGCAGCGAGCTTCCTGATACTCATCCTCAACGCTTCAACGTCACCGGGCTTGACCAGAAGTCCATTGTACCCGTGCCGTACCAACTTGGGGATGTCAGAGATAGACGTAGCCACGGCCGGCGTTCCACAGGCCATGGCCTCCAACACCACGAGCGGCATGGTGTCGGCGTGGGTCGGCAGGACCAGCATGGCCGCCTTTCTGTATAGTTCCGGCAGCTGCACGCGAGGCACAGGACCCAGAAACGAAACACGTTCCGACAGGCTGAGCTCTGCCGACAGAGACTCGAGTTCCTTCCTTGAGGGTCCGTCCCCTGCCACCACGCATGGAATATCCATGCCGACCAACGCCCTCAGCAGTTGCCCTATACCCTTGCGCAGGTCCAGGCGCCCTACGTACAGGCAGAACCCGGGCACCAGGTCAGGCCAGCTTTCCACCTGGTCGCTCGCCGGGCCGGGGCTGAATAGCTCGACGTTCACTCCGTTGGGGATGCTGCTCACCCTGGCTCGCGGCACCTCCCACCTGGCGACCGCCTGATCTGCGCCGGCCTCGCTGACGAATATCGTGTGGTCCGCGCGTCGGAAGACCTCCACGTCCAGAGCCCGGAACACCATCTTGCGAATCCTGGATTCCAGGGCAGCGTGGTACTGGCCCAGCCAGGGGCCCGGATCGTGCTCCGTGTACACGACGGGAACCTCTCGCTGCGACGAGCAGAGCAGAAGGGTAGCCAGGTTGCCGTGCCCGTGGACGACGTCGAACTGATACTTCCGCTCCGTCAGCACCGCCCTGGCTTTGCGCGCAGCCAGCAGATTGGCCGTCAGGTGTTGGGCCAGCCACATGGAGAAGCTGCCATAGGTACGTGAGATGGCCTTCTTGTACCAGGTCGAAACGTCGTGGACGACGACTCCCTCGGGCATGTGAGCCAGATCACCGACGTCGGTCACGAAGTGCACCTCGTGACCCAGCTCGGCCAGGCCCACTACGAGATAGTAACCCGCGAGTTCGGCCCCTCCAGCCCCAGGGCCGAAGGGCAGCGCCGATCTGCCCACCACCAGCACTCGCAACGCACGGCAGCCGCCGGATCTCGCCGGTTTCACACCCTCGTGTTTGGGTCCGCTGGTCACTGTCCCCTCGCCACGACCGCTCTCTCCTCCTCGATCCAGAACGCAGGTCCCCGGGTCTACGGGCCGCCACATTGTAGCAAAAGCACCTGACCGGCACAATCGGGCCGTCCAGTCACCCTCAGCACCTCAGGAGGGTGGGCGAGAAGCGCGCCGAGGGAAGCCCGGCGCCCGCTTAGCCAGGCATGTACGCATCCCACCGTAGCCGCACGGCTCCCGTAGGACAAACTGAAGTTTGTCCTACGCTGGGCTACACCAGACAAGTGGCACGACGGGATATGGCAGCGGGCGTCCATTGGTGGAGCATGGAGCCACGAGCGCGGGGGAGCACCGTCCACAAGTTCGCGCCCCCGATAAAGCCCTCGGGAGATCGAGGAGCTGGCCGAGTGGTTCGAGACGCACTATGGCGACTCAGCAGGAGCGCTGCCTGGCGGATGAACTTGCTGCGGCAGGGCGGCCTAGTACCTCTTCATGGTCAAGGGGACAAACGTCGGGCAGCAATCCCCAGGCGTCGCCGGCACCGAGAACCGTGAGGTGTTGCCCCCGGCATCGGTAGCGGTGGCCGTGACGTAGGCGTCCAGGGTGAATGGCCCCAGAGCGAGCCAGATGCCGTTTCCATCCGCCGAGGTGGTGCCCAGGTAGGTCTTACCCCCCGAGTCAGGGTCAGTGAATACTTCCACCGTTTCGCCGGCCCCTGCCGTCCCCATCGCATAGCGCTCACTGGCGGCGGTGACGGCGGGCGCCGGAATGTTGCCATTACCCCCGAGGACAAGCTCGATTCCCACATCATCGTTGTTGTAGATGGAGTTCTGGGTGATCGTGTTGCCGGTGGTTCCGGAGCCATGCACACTGACTCCGCAATCGACGTTGTAAGTGATGAGGTTGTCAGGCCCGACGGTGTTGTTCTTGGCGCTGGCGTCGATTCTTACGCCATCCTGGCCATTGCCCCGGTCCAGGGTGCCGCTCGCGTCGGTGCCGATGTAGTTGCCCAAAACGGTGTTGCCGTTGGTGTCGGGGCTAGAGATGTGCACCCCTCTCTGGCTGTTACCTGAGATGACATTCCTCTCCCCAGCGGTTTGGCCCCCAACAGTGTTGTTCTGAGCGCCGTCGAAAACCTGGACGCCATCCCAGGAGTTACCCAGAGCCGCGGTGCCGCTCGCATTGGTGCCGATGTAATTGCCGCTGACCACGTTGTTGTCGGTACCGTCGTCGCCGATGGCCACCCCCTGGCGGCCGTTGCCGGAGATGACGTTCCTCTCGCCTGCGGTGTCCCCGCCGACAGTGTTGTTCTGAGCGCCACTCCAGATGAAGACGCCACCCCACGCGTTGCCCCGGTCCAGGGTGCCGGTCACATCGGTGCCGATGTAGTTGCCGGAGATGCGATTGCTCACGACGCCACTGCCCCCGAGATACACCCCGTACTGCTTGCTGGCGGCGATGATGTTCCTCTCGCCTTCGGTGTTCCCGCCGACGACGTTGTCTGCTGAGTCACCGCCAATCACGACACCGGTTCCATCGTTGCCGAGAGCTGACGAGCCGGAGGCATCCGTCCCAATGTAGTTGCCCGAGATGGTGTTGCCCGTCCCGGCGGAGATGCACACCCCACCCAATCCGTTGCCCGAGATGACATTCCTCTCCTCGGGGGTGTCCCCACCGATGACGTTGCCCTGGGCCCCCTCACGGATCTCCACACCATTGTTGCCATTGCCGAGAGCTGATGAGCCTGAAGCATCCGTGCCGATATAGTTGCCGGATATCGTGTTGGTCGTAGCGCTCGTACCGACTATTCTAATGCCATCACCGGGACAGTTGTTGATGACCAGTCCGTGGATGCCGTTGCCAGCCGATTGGATCCTCAAGCATTCCCCCGAACTCATGCTTGCTCCACTGATCTCAATCTCCGGGCCTTCGAGATTCAGATCGCCCTGATGGCCCGCCTGGGTGGTCCCGCTGATGGTCGTGCCATCAGCGGTCAGGGTGGGCAAAACGCTGGTAAGAGAGATGGTCCAGGTGCCGGTGATGCCGTTCACCTCGTAGCCTGCGTCGGACGTGGGGATGTCGAACTCGATGGTGTCGGAGCCAGCAGTGTTGTTGGCGGCATAGATAGCCTCCGGCAGCGAGATCACGCCGTCGGTGCCTGGACTGGCTTCTAGAGCGCTGATCGACGAGGTGTTCCCATCGACCACTTCCGTGGTTGAGTCCACCGTCACGGTGCCGGCTGAAGCGCTCGCGGTTCCCAGTGCCGCCAGAAGGCACAACAGAACCAGTCCGATGATCGCCAGAGCGTGCTTCCTCATCTACCCCTCCTTGCACTGCCGCTATGCTGCTTTGACCTGCCGCGAAGCCGATGCCACACGCCTGCTCTTGGAGAATAGGGCCGCCTGAGTTAAGTGCTACTGCCTGTCTATCGAGGTCGCTCCATCAAGGGGGGTAGGAACGCCTCGTCGCCAACAATAAGATCTAGACTTGCTGATCCCCATTTGAGGAGAGAACGAGCCCGTGCACGATGTTCTGTGCACCACCTCACACGATACCGCAAAGGCAGTCAGAAGTCAAGC
>DAOUEW010000101.1:0-2930 GCA_034430275.1 Anaerolineae bacterium
TACACCCACGTCACGCCCAGCCGCCTGAGGGAGGTGTACTTGAAGAGCCACCCCCGGGCCAAGGGCTAGCCTTTCTTCGCACCTCGTTTTTCCTCTAACCGCCTCCACAACCAAGAGCAGGCGTCAGAGGCGCCGGCCAAGGGGGCCGAGCGCAGAAGGTCGTCCCTGTCACGATGGGGAGGGAAGTTCTCTTATGTTTTCCTACGACAAGCGAGTGGAGCAGCTCCGCAAGGTACTGGCGCAGCAGGAACTGGAGGCCATGATCGTCACTCAGCCGGAGAACCGCCGCTACCTCAGCGGCTACACCGGCACCGATGGCACGCTGATCCTCACGCAAGACAAAGCCAGGCTGATCACCGATTTCCGCTACACCGAGCAGGCGGAGAGGGAGGCGCCTGGCTTCCAGATCGTGGAAGCCTCGCCGACCCTCCTGGGGACGGAGCTTGGGCGCCTGGTCGCTGACCCTGGGGCCAGGCGCGTGGGTTTCGAGAGCCACCAGGTGACTTGCAGCCAGTGCGACGAGTGGAAAGAGACCGTCCCGGAGATCGAGCTGGTGCCTTTGAAATATACTGTGGAGCGCCTGCGAGAGATCAAGGACGAGAGTGAGCTGGACTTGATCGAGCGAGCGGCGGCCATCGGCGACGGGGCCATCGCGCACATCAGGATGTTTCTCAAGCCCGGTATGACGGAGAAGGAGGTGGCCTGGGAGCTGGAGTCCTACATGCGCACCCACGGCGCCGAGGCTGTGGCCTTCGACATCATCGTGGGCAGCGGTCCCAACGGCGCCATGGCCCACGCCACCATATCGGACCGGGTGATCCAGGAGGGGGAGCCTATCGTGATCGACCTGGGGGCCAGGGTGGAGGGGTACAACTCCGACCTGACCCGCACGCTCTTCCTGGGCCAACCGGACGAGCGATTCCAGGAGCTCTACTACCTGGTCCTGGACGCGCAGATGGCGGCTTTGACCGGCATCAAGCCGGGCATGACGGGGCGGGAGGCGGATGCCCTGGCTCGTGACGTGATCGAGGCGGCCGGGTACGGGGAACGCTTCGGCCACGGCCTGGGCCACAGCGTGGGGTTGGCGGTCCACGAGGAGCCACGGGCGAGCAGGACCTCCGACGCCGTCCTGCGCCCGGGCAACACGCTGACCGTGGAGCCGGGGATCTACATCACCGGCTGGGGCGGGGTGAGGATCGAGGATCTGGTGGTGATCACCGAGAAGGGCGTGGAGATCCTGAGCAAAGCCGGGAAGGGGCCGGTGGTGATGGTGTAGGACAGACTCGAGTCTGTCCCAGCAATTGGCGGCGCCGCACAAAGCTGGGGTTCGTCGTGCGGGCGCTGTGGCGCTAGAGGCGATTCTACCGCCGTCACCTTTCGCACCTCCAGCCGCCGGGCGCAACGCTCTTGGCTGTCTTCCGGCAGGCGGGCTTAGTCTCCAGGGACGTCGTCGGTCGCATATCGAGCCGAACCGAGTCTTCGGCAAGTGGGACGAAGTCCAGGACAGCGCCAGAACAGGGCCGTCGTGGTTCGCGTAGTCACAGGCAGCCCGCTCTAGTCGCGGACGCCTTGCACGACGACGACGGCCGTGGATACGATCTATGAGGACTGCGTTCGACGTCCGAACGAGCGCGCGTAGCTTCAGTCGTCCAGCACCAACGTAGGGGCAGGTCTCAGACCCGCCCCTACGGGGTCGGACGTGGACCGGGACCGCCCTGGGTTGCCCGAGATCGTTCGCGCTTCGAAGTCGTTCTCGGCCCGTGGCATCAACCAGCTGCGAGGAACACCTGGAGCACGGGTCTGGCAGCGGGGCTACTACGAGCGTGTCGTACGAAACAATGAGGAGCTGAACCGTATTCGCCAGTACATCTCAGACAACCCTGCTAGATGGTCGGATGACGAGTATCATCCATCGCGTGCGGGATTGCGTCAATGAGCGAATGAAGCTGGTGTGCGGCCGGTCGTGCAGTGTACTTGTGGAGCGTGGTTCCATGACTCGTGGGTTGCTCATACGGTCTTCGTTAGGATGGGGAGCGGATGGGCCAACCATCGGGGGGACCGCAGTCCCCTCTCGATAGTCGGAGGAGCCTGAGGTGTAGGGGCGGGTCTCAGATCCGTCCCTATGAAGAGAACAGTAGGGGGCGACGCGGCATGACAGACGCGTCAGAACAGCGGTCGACCGATCAGCAGCGGGCGGTAGTGGAGCAGTCTATGGAGAGCAAGCTGTTCCTCCTAGGCCCTGCTGGGTCGGGGAAGACCTCGGCGGGCGTGTTGCGGATGCTCCATCTGCTCCATTCCGGCGTCCCCGCCGAGGCGGTACTGGTCATCGTGCCCCAGCGCACGTTGGCCACGCCCTACTACGACGCCCTGTACAGCTCCGATCTGCCCCCAGGTGGCCAGGTCACGGTGCTCACCGTGGACGGGCTGGCCCGCAGGATGGTCAACCTCTTCTGGCCTCTCATCGCGCGGGGGGCAGGCTTTGGACACCCCGAGCGCAGGCCTACCTTCCTCACGCTGGAGACGGCCCAGTACTACATGGCCCGGGTGGTGCGACCCCTGCTGGAGCAGGGCTACTTCGAGTCCCTGGTCATCGACCGCAACCGCCTCTACAGCCAGATCCTGGACGACCTGAACAAGGCGGCGGTAGTGGGCTTCCCCTCTACCGAGATCGGCGAGAGGCTGAAGGAGGCCTGGGCGGGCGATGCCAGCGAGAAACGGATCTACGACGAGGCGCAGGATTGCGCGACACGCTTCAGGGAGCACTGTCTAAACCACAACCTGCTGGACTTCTCCCTCCAGCTCGAGGTCTTCGTCGAGCACCTGTGGACGCTGCCGCTGTGCAGAAGCTACCTGCTGGAACGGTACACACATCTTCTCGTGGACAACGTGGAGGAGGACACCCCTATCGCCCACGATCTGTTGCGGAAATA
>DAOUEW010000102.1:0-1627 GCA_034430275.1 Anaerolineae bacterium
CCCGGCACGGCTACGAAGCCCTCACCACCATCGCCGAACCCAATCTCACCGTCAAGCCGTCCACCCTCATCGTCCCCACGATTGAAATGGTGAATCTGCGCCAGGCCAGCATGGTGTACGGTCCCACTCAGGCCGCCGTAGCCAAGGCCATCGCGGACAGCATCGAAGAGGAAACCATCCCCTTGCACGACCTGGACCGGGTGGTGATGATCGCCAAGGCCACCATCCATCCCAGAGCGCTGGACCGACACCAACTGTACTTCAACGTTCAGTCGGCTATGAAGAAGGCCATCAAGATGGCATACCCGAGAAAGCGCACAGGCTAGTCTCACACCCGGAGGAAACATGCGAGAGTGCAAGGTAGACCAGAACAGAGCCGATTGCCCGTGCACCTATGAGCCTTGTAGCCGCAAGGGCCTCTGCTGCGAGTGCATCCAATACCACTGGAGCCACGGCGAACTACCGGGATGTGTGTTCCCCCCGGAGGTCGAGAGAACGTACGATCGTTCCATCGCACGGTTCATCGCCACGTACAGTAAGCGCTAGCGCGAGAGCATTGCTGGGCGGCTCCGCGCGTATCCTGAGCTGCCCTGAGTAGCCTGCGGGAGGCAATCGTTATGACTGGCAAACCAGATTGGCTGAAGGGGATCATGCCCGCGCTGGTCACCCCTTTCACCCCCGAAGAGGACGTTGACGAGGAAGGTATGCGTCGCCTCATACGCCACGTGTTGCCCCACGTGAACGCAGTGGTGCCCGTGGGCACGACGGGGGAGTTCGTGTACCTCTCCGAAGACGAGAAGCGACGACTCATCGACGTCACCATAGACGAGGTGGGAGGCCGCATCCCTGTCATAGCTGGCACCGGCTGTACGAATACCAGGGACACGGTCGCTCTCACAGAGTACGCCAAAGACGCCGGTGCCGCGGCGGCCCTGGTGGTCGCTCCCTTCTACCTCAAGCCCACGTTCAACGAGGTATACGAGCACTACGAAGCGGTCTCGAAGGTTGGACTGCCGATCATTCTCTACAACATCCCTCAGACCGCCGGCACTCACTACAGATGGTGGACGGCCGAAGGGATGGCCTATCTAGACAACGTGGTGGGCATCAAGGACTCCAGCGGCGATGTTCCCTTCCTGGCCGCTCTTCTCGAGAAGGTCAAGGGCCAGATCGCCATTCTGTGTGGCCACGACGAGATCGTGATGGCAGCCCTGGCAGCAGGTGCAGATGGGGCCATCCTGGCCAGCGCCAACCTCATACCGGACATCTGGCAGGAGATCTACGCCCACACCATGGAGGGCAGAATCCACGAGGCCCAGGAACGCCAGCGAGACGTACAGCGCCTGGTGCGCATCGTCGTGCGTTGCGGGTCCACGCAGGCCGTGAAGGAAGGCCTGCGTATGATGGGCGTCGAGGTGGGGAATTCTCGTCACCCCATCATGCCTGGCGGCGCCTTCCGTCGAGAGGATGCCGAGGAGCTTCGCCTGCAATTGGAGGAACTGGGCAAGATCCCTCCACGCAGCGTGGAGTACGATCTTGGCGAGGGCAAGAAGGTCAAGACCTCCCTGCCGGCCACGCCGCAGACCCCGACGTCAGTCACCGACTTCACTATGCTGGTGGGAGAAGG
>DAOUEW010000103.1:0-3477 GCA_034430275.1 Anaerolineae bacterium
TAGCTGGAATGGGAGGAGTGTTCTATGGTGGAGCGTTCTGCGCGCTGGCTATGCTCGCCGTGGTGGTGGTCTTCATGAGGTGAGGTCCGGCTTTCCTGTCCGCAACGAAGCGTGTACAATTGGCGTGAGGCAGGACGGACGGTTCGCAGCGATGCTGGTACGGAGATGATGAGAGGCATGAGCGGAGAGTCCGAGGAGATCGACCACGACCTGGCCCAGGCTGAGAAGAAAGCGGCCGCGATATCTACAGTGCTGGCCGCTCTCCTCATCACAGCGGCGAAGGTGACCGTGGGTCTCCTGACCGGGAGTCTCGGGATCCTGGCAGAGTCGGCCGATTCCGCCCTTGACGTCGTTGCCGCACTGTTGACCTTCGCTGCGGTGCGGATGTCAGGGAGGCCCCCCGACGAGCGCCATCCATACGGACACGGCAAGGTGGAGAACATGGCTGCCCTGGTGGAGACACTGCTTCTCCTCTTCACCTGCGGCTGGATCATCTACGAGGGCATCAGTCGGCTCTTCTTCAAGTCGGTGGGGATTGACGCGAACATCTGGGCCTTCGGAGTGGTAGCCGTCTCCATGATCATCGATTTCAACCGCATGCGGGCACTGCAACGGGCGGCAGACAAGCACGACAGCCAGGCACTGCAAGCCAGTGCTCTGCGGTTTCGCACCGATATCTGGACGTCATCGGTGGTCTTACTAGGTCTCACGCTCGTGAGGTTGCAGGAGTGGCTGGGCGGCCCAGCGGTCCTGCTCAAAGCAGATGCCATCGCAGGGCTGGGCGTGGCGGTCGTTGTGCTGTTCCTGGGGGTGCAGCTTGGGAAGAGCGCGGTGGATGTCCTATTGGACACGGCACCGGAGGGGCTGGCACGGGAGATTGGCGATCAGGTCGCGCGCATCGACGGCGTAGATCGTTGTGAGCAGGTTCGTGTTCGACGTGCCGGCGCGCAGAGTTTCGTGGACATCGTTGTCGGCATCGACGGGGATCAGAGTTTCGGCGCTGCGCACGAGGTAACGGCCAACGTGGAGAGGGCCGTAGCCGAGCTGGTCCCTCGAGCTGACGTTGTCGTGCACTACGAGCCCAGCCAGGTAAGCTCTGACACCGCCTCGCTTGTCAGGCGGACTGCGGAGAGTATGGGCGCGCGTGCCCACGACATCTGGGTCCGGCAGACCGGTGGGCGTCTTCACGTCGAGCTTGACCTGGAGGTGCCCCGGGACGCCTCCCTGGAGAAGGCGCACGATCTGGCGAGCCAGCTCGAGGCGGAAGTCAAACGGGCTGCACCTGAGGTTGCCGACGTTGTGGCCCATCTGGAGCCAGTGGGCGACGCGGCAAGCATCGGAGCGCGACTGGAGCACGAGGAGCGTGCCAGGCTGGAGGCGTACATCGTCTCTCTCATCGACGGCTTGGTGGACCGGGGAGCGTGTCACGACGTGCAACTCTGGCGGGAAGAAGACGGCTTTGCCGCTTCGCTTCACTGCTCTCTGGAGACCACACTCTCTGTCCGGGAAGCGCACGAGCTCAGTGAAAGGCTGGAAGATCATCTGCGGGAACGAATGCCGCTTCTCAGACGTGTGGTAATCCACCTGGAACCGCTGTCTTAGCCCACTCCTCACCATAAGAATCTTCTTGGACACGTCCCTTGTGCCTTCATGGACCTTGAGGGGAGGGCTCGATGTGCGCCCGTCTCGCAATCCGCTGGGGGTCATCTCCAACGCGACCTACTATCTTCGGGCTACGTTGGCCAGCGGCGGCGAGACCACTAACGCGTATCTGGACATCATCGCTCTGCAAGTCAAGGACGACAGCAAGACAGTCTCCAACCTTCTGGACTTTGCCCAGACGATTCAGCCTGACAGAGCGAGATACTCGGTCTCCGACCTGGCGAGCGAGGCGCTGGAGGCACAGCCGCCTCCGCCAGACGTCCAGACAAAGCTGGAGACACCCCAGGGGTTGCCTCCCGTGTTCGTCGACCCTCAACAGATACGGCAGGTGTTATGGAACCTGATCATCAATGCCTGCCAGGCCATGCCAACCGGAGGGAGGCTAACCGTAGGCGCCCGGAGTGGCCGGGGTGAGATTAGCGTATGGGTGGCCGATACCGGCGTTGGAATCTGACCCGAGAGCATGGAGAGGCTCTTCGAACCTCTCTTCACCACCAAGGCGCGTGGGACCGGGCTGGGGTTTGCCGCGTCCGAGATGTTCGTCGAGGCCAACGAGGGTAGCAGGCTCACGATCACCCTTCCCCGTGTGGATGTCTGAGACCTGGGCATCCGTGAAGGTCTGTACGCCTTGTTGTGGTGCGGAAAAAGAGAAAAGGGCTCCGGCACATCGGCCGCAGCCCTTTGTATCTTCAGATCGGATCTATCACGTCCCGCTCTCCGGAGGCACCATGTCCTCCGACCAGTGCTTCACGATATCCGCCTCGGCTTCCAAGCCCTGGAGCCAGACCTGGAACGCTTCTGACTTCCTCTGGGCCAGCATGTCGGCATCTAATTCCCTGTCTTCGTCTCGTTCTTCGACCAGGATGATGTGGAATCCGTAGGAGCTTTCCACCACTCCGCTGAGCTCCCCGACGTCCAGACTGAACGCAGCGTCTTCGAAAGCAGGGTCCATCACGCCCTTGGGGAACCAACCGAGCTCTCCCCCCTCCTCAGCGCTGCCGGTGTCCGTGGAGACCTCCATGGCCACCGTTGCGAAGTCTTCACCTTGCTCCAGACGCTCCAGGACGGCGTTCGCCTCCTCCTCTGTTTCCACGAGGATGTGTCGCGCCTGTATTTGAAGCTCGCTCGTTGGAGCGTGCGCTCCTACGAACTCTTGCATCTGCTCGGTCAGCAGTTGGGTGCGTACCATCTCCCTGTAGTCCGCTTCCGTCATACCTGCGCTCTCCTTGAAAGCGGCGAGGTTCTCGGCGTACGCCTCCTCGAAATCGGCCCGGGACATGGGCGTGGCCTGTTCGGTGGCGGTGACTTCCGTGGTCGACGTAATAGTGGTGGTGGGCGAGGGCGAGGGAGTAGGCTGCTCGCGGTAGTAACCGAAGCGCTCCTCGATCGCGCGGTCTATCTCGTCTGAGGACACTTCGATGCCCTGCGCCGCAGCAGCCTGGCGGATCAGTTCCTCTTGTATCAAGTCGTCCACCGGGCCCTCGCCGTCGAGGAGATCTCTCTGGGTGTAGTAGTAGGAGATCTGCTGGTCGATGAGGCTGATCATCCACTCGTCTTCCTCGGAAGTGTAGCGGGCGCGTTGGCTTTGCCAATCCTGAATGGCCGCATCGATGTTCATTCGCTGTAGGAGGACCCGCTTCTCGTACGCTTGCCTTGGGATGGCCGCGCCATTGACGGTGGCCACCGGGGCGGCCGGCTTGGCGATCAGCTCCTGGTATGCTCCGTATCCGAGGACGGCGGCGATAAGGCAACCCACGCCAACGGCCAGCCCGATCAGAGTCAGGCGCTGGCGGCGCTCCTTGTCACGGCGCGACA
>DAOUEW010000104.1:0-7606 GCA_034430275.1 Anaerolineae bacterium
TGACATGCGCATACCTTCCAGCACCGGGAAGGCATGGTCATCGGTGCCCATGATGTGGTCGTGCACCAGACTGTTGACTGAGGAACTAGCCTGCACGGTCGGTGGATCTGTTCGCATCATACGCGCGACCTGCACCCCATCGAGGATGTCGTGGACGACCAGTTGCTGGTAGCTCTGGACGGAGGCCCCGTTTAGGAACCACCCGATGAAGGCCAGCCAAAGGCCGCTGACGAAGCCCGTTCCGAAGAAGGGGACTTCCACGCCGAAAACCATCGCAATGCCACTGATGATCGTCAGCCAGGCGATGGCCTGTCCCAGCCACGAGGCCACCCGGGTGGCGCGCTGCAGATTGCCGGTCACGGCCCAGACCACCGAGCGCACCACGCGCCCGCCATCCAGCGGGAAGCCAGGTATCAGGTTGAAAACGTCCACAAGCACGTTGACCGATCCCAGCCACATCAACAGTGTGGACAGTGGATTCAGTTCAGCGATGGCTGCGGACGGGTCCGCGATGGTCTGCGCCAGTGGTCCCATGGTCGCACCCGCGATCCCCAGCAGAACCCCACCAAGCACGATGCTAGTCAGGGGGCCCACGAAGGCCATCAAGAACTCATTTCGTGGCGAGTCGGGATCACGCTCGATGCTCGATACCCCGCCGAACAGAAACAGGATGATGCTGCGCACGGGGACCCCCTGCGCCCGCGCCGCCAAAGAGTGTGCAAGTTCGTGCGCAAGCACAGAAGCGAAAAACAGAAGAGCAGCGACGACAGCAGTGCCCCAGCTCAGTCCAACACCCCAGTCCGCATGAGACTCGCCGAACACTGTGGCCAGATTCCAGGTCACCAAGAGGAAGATGAACAGCCAGCTCCAGTCGATACGGATGTTGATGCCGAATACGCGGCCGATGCCAAAGCCGACGCCAGACATTGCTCACCTCCTCTGCGCTGCCCCAATACTGGGCCTTAGGGGCTGGCCGTCCTGCCCCAGGTCCGCAGCCGGAGACCGAGCATAATCAACAGTGCTCCGATAATGATCGCATAGAGCGCGATGATCCAGACTAAGGCCAGCGCGCCCGCACCGGGCTGAATGGCCAATATGAAGCCAAACAGGACCGACAGAATCCCACTCAGCGCCAGAAGCCATTCATCCTTGATCTCCTCCCGAAGCGGACCACGATGGTTTCCCGATCCCAGCGAGACATGCACCTCTTCTGTCATCTAGTGAAGTAGGCGGTGAGCTGAGCTGGGAGCCCCAGACCAGAGTTCCGCCGAGAGCAGCACTGGGCAGGTCAGGCAACGGAGCCCGCCCAGCCCGCACTCAAGACTGCTGAGGCCGCTCTCCAAGCGCTACCTCAATCTTCATCTCCTGCGTGCCACGTACATCGGATTCTTCGCCATGGCGTGCCTCCTCTTGGGTCCTTCTGATTCACCAAGGTAGATGACATCACCTGGACTCACCACGCAGGCGCAACGAATTGCCCACCACCAGCAGGCTGCTGGTGGCCATCGCGACTGCAGCGATCGCCGGGCTGATGAGACCCAGCGCCGCAAGCGGAATCGAAATCAGATTGTAGGCAAAAGCCCAGCCCAGATTCTCCATGATGATGCTCCGCGTGAGGCGAGATGCCTCTGTGAACCAGGGGATCAGCGTGAGATCTGGATGCATGAGTACGACATCAGACGCCTCACCGGCTATGTCCGTCCCGCCAGCCGCCGTGATGCTCAGATCGGATTGAACCAGCGCAGGAGCGTCGTTGACCCCGTCGCCCACCATGGCGATGCGCTCCCCGGCGTCCTGCCATTCCTGTATTCGTTGGGCCTTCTCCTGCGGCGTACGGTCTCCCTCGTATTCGTCTATACCCAGCTCGGTGGCAATGGCCTCAGTAGTTCGTGGGTTGTCACCCGAGAGCATGACCGGCCGAATACCCTGTTCCTGAAGCCTAGCGAGAGCCACTTTCGCGGTGGGGTTTGGCTCGTCGCGCAGGGTGATGAATCCGGCGACCGTCGAGTCCGATCCCACCCATACTACGGTCTCTCCGCGCTCGGAGTGGGTTTGGGCCTGGCCCGCCAGCGGAGAATCATCGTCCACCTCCAGGAAGCGCAAGGAGCCTACCAAGACGCGCTGATTGTCGCGATCTGGCACCCGGGCGCTCGCTCCCAGTCCACGCAAGGCCTGAAACTCCTTGGCATCCAGTCTGGGGCCCGTGCAGGCGGCGACGATAGCCTTGGCAACCGGGTGCTCTGAGTATTGCTCTACGGACGCCGCCAGGCAGAGAAGTTGCTCCTCCGTGGCCGTGCCCTTGACGGGAACAGCTGTGTTCACCGTCATACGCCCCTGCGTCAGAGTGCCGGTCTTGTCGAAGACGACTCGCTTCACCTGTGCCGCAGTCTCCAGAGCAACGGGATTGCGGACCAGGATGCCCTGCCGGGTTGTGCGGCCCAGGCTGACGGTCACCGCGAGGGGCGTGGCCAGGCCCAGAGCGCATGGACAGGCCACCACCAGCACCGCCACCCCCACCAGTAGAACGCGCGACACGGGGTAACCGGCCAAGTACCAGCCACACATTGCTAGAAACGCCGCACCCACGATGCCAAAGGCAAAATATGCGGCGGCGGTGTCGGCCAGTCTCTGAATAGGTGGCTTGGTGGCCAGCGTCTGCTGTACCAGTGCTGCTATGTGAGCCAGTCGCGTCTCCGGTACGACCCTGGTCACCCGAGCGATCAAAGCTGCGTCGGTATCCAGACTCCCCCCGTAGATGACATCGCCGGGTCCCTTGTTCACGGGCACAGATTCACCGGTTAGCACCGACTCGTCGACTGCGCCCTCCCCTTCTAGTATCTCAGCATCAACGGGGATACGCTCCCCAGGTTTGACCAGTATCCGGTCGCCCTCCTTCAGGATCCTCGCCTCCACCTCTTCCCACTCGCCGTCGGTCTTTGTCCAGGCCTTGTCTGGCTGGAGGTCGAGCAGCTCGCGGATGTCCTTCCGAGCCTGAGCTCCACCGACAGATTCCAGGTAACGGCCTAGCATGATAAACGTCGTGATCATCGCCACAGAATCGAAATAGGCCTCGCCACTCCCAGTAAGCGTCACGTAGACACTGTAGCCATAAGCTGAGGCCGTCCCCAACGCCACCAGGGTGTCCATCGTGGCGGTGCCAGAGAGGAGGGCCCTCCAGGCGCCCCGCACAAAGGAAAGGCCACCGACGAACAGTACCGGCGTGGCCAGCGCCCAGGCCAGGTATTGCAGCTTCCGCACATCCGGGCTGTCGAACTCCCCGGCCGCATACGGTCCATAGAGTCCTGCCAGGTAGAGTAGCATCACCTGCATGCCAAAAGCCGCAGCCGTTATCAGTTGTAGCAGTATCCGCTGCTGACCCCGCTCAACACGCTGCTCCTGCGGGTCGCCCAGCAAGCGAGCCCGATATCCGAGACCATCAAGTTCCTTGAGCAAGGCCGCTGGGTCCACCTGCTCCGGATCATACCGAATACGTCCGCGCTCCGCCGCAAAACTGATGTCCACCTCTTTGACACCGGGCTGCTTCCGCAAGAGACGCTCAGCAGCAATCCCGCATCCGGTACACCACATCCCCTCCACCGAGAAATGAGAAACCTGACCAGGCTCGAGGATCGCATCTGTCAATCGTGCCCGCTTGGGCTGCGGTTCGGGCAGCACCTGGTCGAGCATGTCGTTCTCACCCGCGACCTGGTAGACGCGGGCGCAGCCCCCACAGCAGAAACGTCTTTCTTGCCCGTCCAAGACCTGGACGACCGGCGGCGACGGAAGCCGAAGGCCGCACAGGTCGCACGTTCCTGTGGAGGCTACCAAATGACCAGCCCTCCCACTTGCAAATGCCAGATCGCGCCCAGGGCCGCCAGCCCGCGCAACGCCAGTTGTAGCCCCGCAACGACGATCACCGCCCCGGCGATCCGGACCAAGACCTGGCGGAAACGCGCACTCAGTGTCCCGGCTCCCACGCCGACTACCACCAGGGCAGGCAGAGTGCCGAGGCCAAATAGGGTCATGCCCAGTGCGGCGGGCAGCGCCCCACCCGTCGTGGCCGCCAGCAGCAGAGCGCTGTAGACCAGGCCGCAGGGCAGTAGGCCGTTGATCGCGCCGAGCAACACCACCCCCACGGAACCACCGCGCTTCAGCGCCCGGCCCATCGCCTGGTTCAACCATCCGCTAGAACCGTCGAGGCGGCCCAACGGTAGCCAGCCCAGGTAGCCCAATCCCAGGAGCACAACCACCAACCCCAGCGCCAGGCTGATGGCGCCAGCCAGGCGGTTCAGCCCACTGCCCAGACCGAGCAGCGAGCCCACGGCGCCCACGACGGCGCCCAGAAGGGCATAGACCGCCACACGCGCAACATGGTAGAGCAAGTGATAGGGAACTGCCGCCAGGCCCCGGGCTCGCAATTGCAGGCCGACCATCAGTACCAACGGGCCACACATGCCCAAGCAGTGGCCCAGGCTGCCCACGAGACCGCTCAATAGAAGCACGCCGTACACACTGCCGGACATGATCCTATCCTCCGGCGCGCAGAACGCCGCCCGCCATCTCGACCACCCGGCTGGCCTGAGGTACGAGATGGGGCGCGTGAGTCACCATCAGCGCGGTTAACTCCCCTGTGGCTTGCAGCTCGCCGAACAACTCTATGATTTCGCGCTCAGTCTCGGCGTCGAGGTTGCCGGTTGGCTCGTCGGCCAGCAGCACCTCCGGGCAGTTGATCAGCGCCCGGGCGATGACCACCCGCTGCTGCTGTCCAGCCGAGAGTTGGCGGGGATAGGCGTTGCGCCGGCCGGCCATACCTACCCGTTGCAACAGCGCAGCAGCCTGGCCGGGGACGTTCGGGTCGCGGCGGTTGGAGCCAAAAGCCGTGGGCAGGACCACGTTCTCCAGCACTGTGAAGGACGGGAGCAGGCTCGGAAACTGGAAGACAAAGCCGAGCTGCCGGTTGCGCAGCGCCGACCGATGTGCGTCGTCGAGCGCCCACAGGTCCATGCCATTCCACAGCACGCGGCCCGAGGTGGGCCTCGTCAGCCCGGATATCAGGTTGAGCAGGGTCGTTTTGCCTGCCCCGGAGCGCCCGGTGATAACCAGGAATTCGCCGCGTGCCACTTCCAGATCGACGTCCCGGGTGGCTGCTATCTCTACACCTCTGCCGAGGGCATAGGTTTTGGTCGCCGCCTCGATCTTGATCATCGCGGCTACTCCCTCATAGCCGTTGCCGGATCCAGGTTACTCGCCCGGAGCGCCGGGAGCAGAACGGCCAGGGCCACATCGGCCAGGGCAACGGCCAGGCCACCGGCTGCCAGGGCCAGCAGCGACGGTACGGACGGGATCCGGAAAGGCATCATCAGCGAGGCCACGATCAGATTGCGGAAGAGATAGAGCACCAATGCGGCCAGCAGAACCCCGGTGGCCCCACCACCCAGGGCGAGCATGAGCGCTTCGACCAGCAGTGAGTGCAGGACCGCCCGCCGCGTCGCACCCAGGGCGCGCAAGACGCCGATCTCCTGCCGCCGCTCGTTGACGGCCATCGAGAAGGTCAGTCCAACCAGCAGTAAAGACAGCAGCGAGACGGTGCCCAACAACGCCGCCATGATGCGCGATAGGAGGCCGGCCTGCGTGTGAAATGCCTGAAAGAGTCCTGAACCGGGGATCGCCGTCACACCTGGCACGTCGTGCGCGATCTGGAGGGCTACGACGCGGGGATCGACATTCGGTTCCACCTGCACCAACACGGCCGATATGCTGTCGGGCGGGATCTCCAGAGGGCGCACGGCCTTGGTGTAGGAACCGTCAGCCACGGCGTACGCTGTGTCAAAGGTGAGGAACAGGGCCGTGTCCAGGCCAGTTCCGGTCCGCTCCAGGCTGCCCACCAGGTCGATCTCGGAGCCATAGATGCGGATCTTGTCCTCGCCGTAGGGCACGAATACATCGCTGCCGCCGATGGCTTCAGCCAAGCCCAGGTTGTGACCCAGGTGCCGGTTGAGCCAGGGCGTGACGGTGAAATCGGTCTGGGGATCGAAGGCCATGACGAACATCTCGGCGGTGCAGCACGGCGCGTTGGCCAGCGAGGCCAGGTAGAGCTGAGGTGAAGCTATCGCCACGCCCGCAACGCCCCCGATCCGGTCCAGGTTCTGCCGCGGCATCCACACCTTTGTCGGCTGACCCATCAACAGAGCGGTCTCCACCCGGTCCCCGGTCCCCTCAGGCACGACGACGACATCTGCGCCCAACCGCTGTTGCACCAGCCGCAAGCTGTCCTCAGCGCCCCGGACGAGCAGCACCGTAGAAAACAGGAGCCCTCCCACGACCAGCGCGCACAGGAACACGGCCCAGCTTCGGAAGGCGCTGCCGGCTATGTTCTTCCAGACCAGCCGCAGCGGGCTCACGCCGTGGGCTCCGGGCGCCTCGACGACAGCACCAATCCGGCCACACTGGCGACAACCACCAAGATGCCCATCAGAATCAAGGCCGGTTTCATCACCAAGTTACAGGAAGCGCCGGGGTGCTGGCAGACGCCGATGAGCCACGTGGGCAGCAGAATGACCAGGATGCCGGCGATAGCGCCGAGAAAGGCCAGCGCCCGCCGAGTCTCCTGCTGCCGGCTGAAGGCCAGCAGCAGTCCCAAGGCCAGCAGGAGGATGGCCACGGCCAGCGAGGCGCGGGCCGTCCAGTAGCACTTCATAGGCACCTGGCGTCCATCGGCGAGTACAAGGCCCTTGCCATCGTATTGGCAGTTGAAAAACTGGGGCAGAACCCCGATCAAGATGGCCAGGATTACGATCAAGATAGCCAGAGCTCGCACGAACCCCTCCTTGCTCTGCGATAGATCGCTACCGGGTGGCAAAAAAGAAGGTGAAGCGCACCTCCTGTCCCGGCAGCGAGACCTCGGCGTCGGCCTGCCAGGCGCCAGCCATGGTCAGGACGGTCTCCGCTGCGTAGAGACCGTCTGCCTGCTCGACCGCCTCCGGGTAGCTGGGTGCCATCGGGCAGCCGGGCATGGTCATGGTCAAGCGCACCGTCGCGCCAGAGACCGGTTGTCCTGCGTCTTGCAGCGCCAATTCCAGCCTGGTGTCTTGCATGGGCACGGGCGGGTAGGGGCGGATCGCCAGGGTCGCCGTCAACGTGCCCACAGTTTGGGTCAGTTGCGTGGGCACGGGCGTCCCCCCACAGCCGGACAGGGCCAGACAGCCAGCCAGGCACAACAAGGGACAGAGACAACAAGTGCGTTCCACTTTGGCTGCGTGGTGCCAATCTCTCAATCTTTTTGTTTTCGCAGCACGAACCAGATACTAATCCAGATCGGTACTACTGTCACAAGGCTCACCAGAAGAACAAATGGTATTGTCAGCTTCTCTGGATGTTGCTTGAGATGTACGTACACTATTAGATCCGTGGCCACCACGATTATTGCTACGCGGAGAATCAATCGTGTAATCAGGCTCAGAGTAGCCTCCTTTCTTCCTCAGGCTACCTCTTCGTAGACGTGGACGTCCAGGTCTTCCAGCGTCACGTGGGGCTGGAATTCGGTGAGGACCTGGTTCTCGGCCAGCGACGAGCCGCGGTGGGCTTCCAGATCATCCCACGCCTCCCA
>DAOUEW010000105.1:0-1518 GCA_034430275.1 Anaerolineae bacterium
ACCTTGGCCGAGCGAAACGCGTCCGCTATGGCACGCTCGGTAGAACGCCCAGCCTCTGCGAACCTCTGGATCTCTCCGTCCGTCTTGATGCTTCTTACGTGATCGAACAGCCAGTCACACATTCCGAGTCTAGCCTCGGGCACAGCCTTGCCTAGCTCCTGGTAGTAGGCGGCACCCAGTCGTCTTCCCTCAATGCCTATGTGTCCCTGCGCCAGGCCCTTCTCTTTCAACACCTCTGCCAGAAGGTGCATGGGCGTCTCGGCGAACTCTACGTAGGAGCGCACATCTTCGATCCACGACTCCTGTTTAGCTAGACTTTCCTCAATATTGCATACGAGCAACGCATCATCACCGCTCTTGGGCAATACGGTCATCGCCAGACGATCACCAATGCTCTTCTGGGTCATGATGTAGGCACCCGAGGTATAGAAGACATTAGGCTGCGAGACTGCCACGACGGCGTCGAGGCCACTCTCATACAGCGTCTTGCGGAACTCCTCTACGTTCATCAGTTTCTCTCTCGTCATCACTCATCTCCTCTAAGGCTCTCAGCCCAATAATCGCGCCACCACGGGAATTCTCGCCCTTTGGCTTGCCGGCACCGACAGATCTTGGCCATTGATACTTGGCTGAGGTGCGGAAGCCCTCTAGTCATCCCTTCAAGACACACACTAGCTTAGACGAAACGCACCGCCCAGCTTGCTCATTCGTTACCGGACAGTACGCCGACACCATTCGAGCCCCGTTCGTGAAATACCAGCGAGCACCCCCGCGGGCACTGGATGCACCGGACCCAATCGGTCCGGCGCCAGCATGCCGGTCTGCAACACGTCAACCCATCCTTAGGTGGGGATCCAGCACATCTCTGAGCCAGTCGCCCACAACGTTGATGCCGAATACTGTGGCAGTGATGGCCACTCCCGGGAAAACGGCAGGCCACCAAGCTTTGCTCTGTACCTCCCGAGCCTGGGACAGCATTGCGCCCCAAGAAGGGACGGACAATGGAACCCCGAGGCCGAGAAAGCTCAGCCCTGCCTCCGCAACGATGGCGGCGGACACCCCGAAGCTGGCCAACACGATGATGGGGGAAATGGTGTTGGGCAGGATATGCCTCCACATGATGCGGAACCGGGGAACGCCTACGCAGCGGGCAGCGTCCACGAACTCCTTCTCCCTCAACGAGAGGACCTGCCCGCGGACCATCCGCGCGTACTGAACCCAACCAGTGATAGCCAGCGTAAAGATGATATTCCCCAGGCTGCTACCCAACACGGCCATCAAGGTGATAGCCAGCAGGATGAAGGGAAAGGCCATTTGTATGTCTGCGATGCGCATCACTACCGTGTCGGGCCATCCCCCAACGTACCCGGCTACCAGGCCAAGTGACACCCCGATCAGACCAGCCAGGAAGACCGAAACGCAGCCTACCAGCAAGGACACTCGAGCGCCGTACATCAACCGGCTCAGGATGTCTCTGCCGAGGCTATCGGTGCCCAGGATGTGGTCCGCGGCACCACC
>DAOUEW010000106.1:0-2465 GCA_034430275.1 Anaerolineae bacterium
ATCTTGGGCCGGTCCTCGGTGGGCACGACACAGAGCTCCGGGGCTGTACGATCGGCGTACAAACGGTGGAAATGGCCGGGGAATTCGGGCATAATGGAGGGGTGCGATGACTCCTTCGCTCCCGGTGAGGCGACGGGGCACTGAAGACAGTTGAGTTTCATCGCTGGGAGGTGAGGATGCGGATGTTCCTGAAGATGGCGTGGCGCAACCTATGGCGCAACTGGCGGCGCACCGTTATCGCTGTGATCGCCATCAGCCTGGGCCTGGCGATGCTGTTGTTCTTTGATGGCATCCTGGGCGGGTCGACACAAGCCATGTACGGCAACCTGGTGAAGCTCCAGGGCGGCAACATCAAGATCCACGCGCCTGGGTACCGGGAGAAGGCCAGCAGGATGCCGCTGCTGCCGCTGGCCGACGCCGACGCGGTGGTGCAGGAGGCGCTGGGCCAGCCCAACGTCGTAGCAGCCTCTCGCCGCATCGTGACCGGCGGCATGGTGGGTAGCCGGGCTGGCACCTTTCCCTTGACCATCTACGGCATCGAGCCGGAGCTGGAGGCCCCTGTCGGTCTGATGGCCAGCAAGATCAGCGCAGGCCGGTATCTTGCCGCTGACGACGAGGACCAGGTGCTCATTGGCCAGGGACTGGCGGAACAACTGGAGGTGGGCGTGGGCGACCGGGTCACCCTGACAGGACGCGCCACCCACGAGCAGATGCGCCGCCGCACAATGACCGTCGTGGGTATCTACGATCTGGGCTTTGCGGAGATGGAGAAAGGCATGGTCTACGTCTCCCTGGCCGAGGCGCAAGCGCTCTTCGACCTGAGGGATTTGGCGACCGAGGTGGTGGTCTCCCTCCCCACCGTGGGCAAGGAGCAGCCCGTGATCGACGCCTTGCGAACCGCCCTTCCTGACTACGAAGTCGATTCCTGGATCACGGCCGAAGCCGCGGTTCAGCAGACCCTGGGCACGAAGGACCAGGTCATGGGGCTCTTTGGGTTGGTGACTTTGCTCGTGGCCGGGGTAGGCATCCTCAACCTGATGCTGATGGCCGTCTTTGAGCGCACGCGTGAGATCGGCATACTGGGGGCGATGGGCCTGAAGCGTGGGGAGACCATGCTTCTGTTCCTGCTGGAGGGGCTGCTCATCGGAGTCCTAGGAGTCGTGGCCGGCGGTGCGCTGGGCGGGCTGATCGTCGGCTACTTCGGGCGCGTAGGGATGTACTTCGGCGGCTTCGGGGATTACAGCCCGATGGTGGCGCTGCTCGGTGATCGCGTCTACTTCGAGGTCGGGATAGGACGGCTTGTGAGCCGCTGCCTGACTGTATTGCTCATCGCCACGCTGGCGGCGCTGTATCCGGCCTGGCAGGCCTCACGGCAGGAGCCGGCGGAAGCCCTACACCATGTCTAGAACGAGGAACGAGAAGGTGGAGAAACGAGGAGGCAAGCGATGAGGCAATTGACAAAAATCGCCTATCGCGATCTGGTTCGGAACCGGCGACGCTCTCTGTTGACGCTGGTGGCGATCGCTGTGGGGGTGTCGCTGCTGGTGTTCATGAGTGGTTTCATCCAGGGTGCCATCACCGATTCCATAGAGAACAACATTCGCCTGCAGACCGGCCACCTGAAAATCCGGGCTGCGTCCTACGACGAAGACAAGGTCAGTCTGGCCTGGGAGGACCTGCTGGATAGCCCGGAAGAGCGTGCTGCTCGGGTCAGGGGCCTCGACGGCGTGGAGGCTGCGTCGCCTGTGTTGTGGGCCAGCGGCATCGTGAGCACTCGCGAGGAATCAGTGGGCGTGCGGGTGTTCGGGATAGATCCGCTCTCCGACGTACACGCCAGGATTCGGGATGGCTTGGCCGCCGGCGAGTACCTCCAGCCGGACGACCGCAGTGGCGTTCTCTTGGGGCAGAGGCTGGCCGAGAGCCTGGGGGTGGCGGTGGGAGATCAGATCAGTCTCCTAGTGAACACTGCCGACGAAGCACCCGATGAGGCTACCTTCACCATTCGCGGCCTCTACGCCACCGGCGTCCCCGTGTACGACGATACCACGATCTTCCTGCCCCTGTCCAAGGCGCAGGCCTTCACCCACACGGAGGGACGAGCCAGTATGATCCTGGCCTTGCTCAAGGACCGCGAACTGGCCGATGGCCTGGCTGCCGCGTTGAGGGCGCCGGGCTACACCGTGCTGACCTGGCGCGAGATGAACCAGGTGATTCTGCAGGCCATTCAGGCGGGGATGGGCATGCTCTACATCATGTACCTGGTGGTGCTGATGGTGGTCGCCGTGGTTATAGCCAATACCCTGTTGATGTCCGTCTTCGAGCGTATCCGGGAGATGGGCATCTTGTCGGCGTTGGGCATGAAAGGGCGCGAGATCCTGCTCATGTTCGTGGTGGAAGCAGGCCTCCTAGGCGCGGTTGGCGTGGTCCTGGGTGTGGTCCTGGGGTCCCTCGGCGTGTTCTATTTA
>DAOUEW010000107.1:0-12505 GCA_034430275.1 Anaerolineae bacterium
GAGTTCGTCCCCGAGCCCGCCACCATTGCGTTGTTGGGCACCGGTCTGGTCGGCCTGGCAGGGTACGCCGGCCTGCGGCTGAGGAGAAGGCAGTAGCGGCGACTCACGAGCTAGGCTATCACGGGGGCCCTTCCCTTGCGGAGCGGCCCCCTGTTGTGTGGACGGACCCCGTCAAGCCAAGCCCTCGGGTCACCGAAGAGGCTGTAGCCGGGGGCAAGACGGAGGATTCTCTCACCCAGCGGCAGGCCTGCCTGTCCACCCGTCTAGATCTGCTCTCGCATCTGCTCTATCGACTGCTGTACATTGGTCCTGCGGGGCTCGTCATCTGGAGGGGCCAACCGCAGGTAGGACTCTAGATCCGCGATAGCCTCTTCGTACCGGCCCCGCGCGGAGTAGACGGCCGCGCGGTTGTAGTGGGCGGCTGGACTCTGTGGCTGGAGGCGTATGCACTCTGTCAGGTCGGCCATGCTCTTGTCGTACTCGCCCTGGGCGAGGTAGGCGTTGCCCCGGTTGTTGTAGGCCATACCCATCGTGGGATCGATCTCGATGGCCTTGGTGCAGTCGGCGATGGCCTCTGCGTGCCGGCCCAGGTACAAGTGGGCAGTCGCTCGAAGATTGTAGGCATCGGCACAAGCGGGGTCCATGTCTATGGCCCGAGTGAAATCGGCGATAGCCTTGTCGAGTTCACCCAAGCCGAGGTAGGCGTGCCCCCTATCGCGGTACGAGCCTGCTCTGGAGGGGTCAAGGTGGATGGCCTTGGTGAGGTCGGCGATGGAGCGATCGAGCTGGCCAACGATCCCGAGGGCACGGCCCCGGTTGTGGTAGGCGAGAGCGTAGGTGGGGTCGACCCTGATGGCGTCGTCCAGATCGGCCAGGCATCGCTCGAATTCTCCGAGGGCCATGTAGGCACTTCCCCGATTGTTGTAGGCCTCGGCGTCCCTGGGGTTGAGATCTATAGCCCTGGTGGAGTCAGCGATGGCCTTCTCATACTCACCTCGACCGAGGAACAAGCACCCCCGGTTGCCGTAGGCATCTCCGGAGTTGGGATCGAGTTCGATGGCTTGGTCCAGGTCGGCCATAGCTCGATCGTACTCACCCAGACTCACGTGTGCCATTGACCGGTTGATGTAGATGCGGGCGCAGCCTGGCTCCAGGGCTACAGCTCGGTCGAAATCCGCCAGGGCCGATCGCCGGTCTCCAGAACCCACGCCTATCATCCCCCTAGTCTCGTAGGCCGGGGCGTGGTGCGGATCCAGCTCCATGGCGGCCTCTACGTCATCGCGGGCCTCTGCCCAGCGCCCTTCCCTGACGCGGACGTTGGCGCGCTCGACGAATCCCGCAGCATCCTGGGGCTCCTCGGGGGCGTGGGATGGCCTCGGTCTGAGCTTCTTCCAGAAGCCGGCGTTCAGCAGAACCAGCACCAGTGTGAGCGAGGCGATACCAGATATCATCGTGCTCCTCCTGGTCGTTGGTTGTCCCGTTGGCGGTAGGTGATGATGGTTGAGTGTTCGTGGTTGCTGGAGTGTGGCGTCTCTGCCAGCACGCCGGTAGGGGGGACATCCTTCTGACGTTCGGGCACGTGGTGTTGCCAGGCCGCCAGTCGGCCCACGCTCTCGTACCGCGCAGGGGCGAGCCTGCCTGTCCACCCGTCTACATCCGGTCTCGCATCTGCTCGATCAGTTTCCGTGCGTACGCCTTGCCAGATTTGTGATCGATCGGGGTCAGCCGCACGTAAGACTCCAGATCCGCCATAGCCTCCTCATACCGGCCCTGCCACCGGTACACCATGAAGCGTTGCCAGTAGGCGCCGGGCTGATCTGGTTCGAGGCGAATACACTCCGTCAGGTCAGCCACGGCCTTGCTCAACTCGTGAGCGAGAATGTGGGCGTGTGCGCGGGCGCGACAGGTTTCGGCCTTCGTGGCGTGCCTTAGACCGTACACTGTGGTGAAGTCGGCGATGGCCTTCTCATACTCAACCCGGTACCAGAAGAGGTCCGTTCGCTCGGTGTAGGCATCGGGAGAGTTGGGATCGAGCTCGATTACACGGTCGAAGTCGGCCATAGCATCATCCAGCTGGCCCAGGGACACGCGCACCATCGCCCGCTTGTTGTACAGGCGGGCGCAGCCCGGTTCTAGATGGATGGCTTGCTCAAAGTCCGTCAGGCCCCCTTGCGCGTCGCCCGTACAGAAGCGAATCCATCCCCGAGCCTCGTAGGCCGGGGCGTGGTCCGGGTCCAGTTCTGTGGCGGCCGATACGTCCTGCAGGGCCTCTGACCAGCGCCCATCCCAGACGAGGATATTGGCACGCTCGACTAATGCCGCAGCATCCTGGGGTTCCTCGAGGGCCGGGGAGGGCTCCGGCTTGGGCCTGCACCAAAAGGCCGGGCGGGACAGATACAGCGCCAACAGGAACGACCCCAGTGCGTGTATCACGGCGCTCCCTTCTCGTCGTGCGTAGGTCAGTGGGCAACAAGCGATGGAGGTTTGGAGATCGTGGTCTCCGGTCTGTTGCGTGAGAGCCCTTCACAGGGACACGGGAGAGGGGGCTCGTCAGCCTTCATCACGCCTTGTGACGTCCAGCCTTGGGACGGTACCGCCCTCATCAACCAATCATAGCACGTTTCTCACAAGGTGTCGAGTACGATTGAAGCGAGCTATGTGTATGAGGCTCAGGCTTGAGGACGACTACGTTGGCTGTCCGGCCTCCAGTTGGTTACGACGGCTGGGAAAGACCTGGACTCCGTCGGGACGCTGTGTCTCAACCCCTGCGAGGTCGAGGAAGCGCAGTTCGTCCCGGAGCCGGCCACCATCAAGTTGTTGGGCACCGGGCTGGCCGGGCTTACAGGACACGCCTGCCCGCGGCTGAGGAGCAGATAGCATGGCCCTGTAGCTGACAACACCGAGAGGGGCTATCCACTGCGGATAGCCCCTTTGTTCACCCGATACCTCGACGCTGCTTGCCCGTCGCTCTGTCTAAGTGTAGACAGGCGACAGCCAATCCCTGTACTTGGGGTTCTTCCCCCTGATCACGTTCTCGTACTCGGTCTGCAACTGCGCGGTCAGCGGCCCCACCTTGCCCTCGCCCACCTGGAACTTGTCCACCGAGAAGATGGGTGTGATCTCGAAGGCGCTGCCGCAATAGAAGACCTCGTCGGCGATGTACAGCTCCGTGCGGTCCACCTCTCGCTCCACCACCGGCACCGACATCTCGTCCCGGAAGAGCTGGATCAGGGTGGTCCTGGTGATGCTCTCCAGGATGCCCCCCGTTACCGGTGGGGTGATGGCGGTCCCATCGCGCACCAGGAAGACACACGCGCCGGGGCCCTCGGCCACCTTCCCCAACTCGTTGAGCAGGATGGCACCCTCGTAGCCGTCTTCGACCGCTTGGGCGTTGGCCAGTCTTCCGTTCTGGTAGTTGGCGGCTGCTTTGATCCGTGGCGGCATGTCGCGATCGGAGATACGCGTCCAGGAACTGACGCAGGCGTGAATGCCGTGTCCGGTGCCCAGAATCGACTTCCGCGAGCCGGCCAACACGTAGGCTCCCACGTCCACAAGGTCGGGCTTGTGGGCGAAGAACTTCTTGCTAAGGCCGAAGTACACGGTAGGCCGGAGGTGCACGTCTTCCCGCAGCTCATTCCTCACCAGCAACTCCACACAGACTTCTCCAATCTCCTCGAGGGAGCGCTTGAACGTCATGCGCATCATCCTCATGGACTGGGCCAGCCGCTTGAGATGTTCCTCCAGCCTGAAGATGTATAACTGCTCTTCGCCGTCGTTCCAGTAGGCCCGCAGGCCCTCGAACACTGAGCTGCCGAACCCCACAGCCTCCGTGGCTACGTGAATCTTCGCCTCCTCCCACGGTACGTACTCACCATTCATCCAGATAAACTTTGGGTGTTCTCCCGCCATTGCACCTCTCCTTTCCTTTGACCAATGATCCCACTATTCGTGTACGGATGCAAGCTCCATGATAGGGGTGGATACGGAACCTTTCGCGGTAGGCGGCGTGCCCTTCTCTATTCTGCGCCCGGCATATTGGGCTCTGGCGACGGCTACTACTGATTAATCCGCACTTGACAACGCTTATCAGGGTGTGATATAAGTGCATTGTAGCGCTCTCACGGGTGAGCGCGGGGTTTTCCGTGAGAGTTCCGTGAGTCCTTCATGGTATAATGGGCCGAGAATGCGTAGGATTGCGCATTCCGGGCGTTCCGTCGTATGCTGAGTGTGTGATCTTGCGTCGTCGCCAGAGCAGGTTCGTGAGGTCTGTGCGGAATGAGCATTGGGGTCAGCGTTTCACCAGCACTCAAGCCCAAGATCACGCCCAAGATGGTCATCCTCAGCCGGCTGCTGGAGTTGCCTTCGGCCGAGATGGAGCAGGCCATTCGCCAGGAGTTGGCGGAGAATCCCGCGCTTCAGGTCGCCGAGTCAGGCTATTGCGAGAACTGCGGCGTCACCTACTCTGGCTCCTTCTGTCCTCACTGCCAGGGTGCCATGAGGGCCAAGGTCCGGTCAGACTCTATGGATGAGTCGTACTCCGCTGGCTCGGTGCATTGGGCCGACGATGAGTGGGACCCTTTCTCCACGGTGGCGACGCCCTGGTCGATGCGCGATCACCTCCTGTGGCAAGTCTCTCCTCTGGTCTCGGAAGCCGAGCTCGAGATCGTCTCTCTTCTTGTGGAGAATCTGGACCACCGCGGGCTTCTGGATTGCGACCTGGAGAGTTTCGCTCGCACCGTCGACGTCTCTGTGGAACAGGTGGAACACGTCCTGTCTGTGATGCAGAGGCAAGACCCGGTGGGTATCGGGGCCAGAACGGTCGAGGAAAGCCTGTTGATCCAGTTGGAAAGCCTGGAAGAGGGCGATGACGTCGCGCTCCTATGCGAGCGCCTGATCCTCGAACACTGGGAGTCGTTGTGCAAGGACCGGCTGGACAAGATCGCGAAGAGCTTGCACGTGGGAATAGAGGAAGTGCGGAGGGCACGCGATTTCATCCGTTGCCATCTCCATCCCTATCCCATCAGCGCTTGTGCCCAGTCGCCAAGCTACGCCGAGCGGCCGGTCGATGCTCAATACCTGCGGCCGGACGTAATCATCACCGTAGACGGCCCTCAAGGTGAGGAGGAGTTCGACGTACGCTTTCCAGAGCAGGGGCGTTTTCGTCTGGGCCTGGACCAGACGTACCGGGATCTCTGCGAGGTCTTCGACGCCGGGGCAGGGCAGGGGGATGAGAGGGGGCAGGAGCACGTGCGGCGGTACGTGGCGAGGGGACAGCTCTTCATCTCTGGCTGGGAGGAACGGTGGCGGACCCTGCGCAAGGTGGTGGAGGGGCTGGTGGAGTTCCAGAGGGAGTTCCTGCTCCAAGATGAGAGGGCCCTGCGCCCTCTGACCAGGGCTCGGCTGGCCGAGACGTTGGGCCTCCACGAGTCGACGGTGAGCAGGGCCACGGCCTCGAAGTACGCTCTCATCCCAGGGGGACGGATCGTGGCCCTGGCGGATTTCTTCGACGGCTCCCTGAAGGCCAAGTCCTTGATCAAAGAATGGGTTTCTCAGGAGAGCTCTCCCTTGACCGACGGCGAGCTGGTGGAGATGCTGGCCGAGGCTGGTATCACACTGGCGCGGCGCACTGTCCAGACCTACAGGCAGGCTCTGGGGATCCTCCCATCGGGACTGAGGTGAGATGGCCGTTTTCAGGAGCTTGTTGAGAATCCGACTCAGATACGCCGTTCTCGCCCTGTGCGTGCTGGGTATTTTCCTCGCCTCCATCGTGATCTACAGCGCGTGGCGAGGCTCTCATGCGGCGGCGGGTGTGACCGCTCTCGGGGAATCCGAGCAAGCCTGGCTGGCGGATAGGCAAGAGCTGCGCTTTGCGGGACGGTGGGATGAAGCGCCTTTTGGCTTCTCCGACGACGATGGCGTCTACGGTGGCTACGAGGTCGACCTGGCGGAGAGCCTGGCTCCCATCCTGGGGGTGGGGGTCAAGGTGGTGCCCATGACCCGCGAAGAGGCCGCCATCAGCCTGGCTGACGGGGAAGTCGACGCCGTGATGGGCATGGCGGTCACCGCCGCAACGAGTGATCTCTACGACTTCACAGAGCCCTACGCCGGCAGTTCTCTCAGCATCTTCGTCCGCGCGGACAGGTTCGACGTAGCGGGGCTGAGGGATCTGCACGGCAAGGAGGTTGCCGTCCAGGCGGACACCCGGGCGGTTTCGCTGCTGGCGGCGGAGCCCGAGATCTCCACGGTCCTCGTGAAATCCGCGCGAGAAGGGCTAGAGCTGGTGGTGGAGGGACAGGCCGTTGCTCTGGTAGCCGATGATATCACCGGCCTGCGAGCCGCGCAGGAGGCCGGCCTGTCGAGCGAGGTGAAAGTAGTTGGCCTCCCTGAGGAGAGCATCAGCTATGCCTTCGCCGTGCCCAAGGGCAGCCAGGCACAACTCAACGTGCTGAACTATGGCCTGGTTTCCATAGAGGTGCTTGGTCTCAAGGAGCAGGTGGACCGCGCCTGGCTGGGCGCCGCCGCTGCCGCCGCCGCTCCAACGAGTGGCAGCTCTCGGGTCACCACGGTCCTCGTTGTACTGGCCCTGGCGCTCGCACTTGGGAACGGGGCCTACCTGCTGACCAAGATGCGAACGCGAACCGTCGAGCAGGGTGCCAGCTTGAAGGAGTCGCGGGTCAAGTACCAGAAGCTGGTGGAAGGAACCGACGAGGCGGTGTTCACGGTGGGCAGCGACCTGGGCCTTCTGGAGGTCAACAACAGAGTGGAGTCTCTGACCGGATACAACAGGGACGATCTGCTGCGCATGGCCCTGGACGACCTGGTGCTGCCCGAGCAGCGAGCAGCGCTGAGGGACTGCGTTGAAACGGCGCTGAGGGATGGCGCCGCGACACTGGATGGTCTGTCCTTCGTGGACAGGCATGGCGACGAGATACCAGTCCGGCTGAGCGCCGACCTGGTATCACAAGACGGACGCGAGCTCGTGCAGTGCTTCGCCAGGGACATCCGTGAACGTGAGAGGTGGCGCGGGCAGGTGAAGCTGAGAAGCGAGTACCTATCCGCGCTCAATTCCATCGCCAACACGGTGAGCCGATCGGTGGAGCTCGAGGAGATGCTCCGGGAGGTGTTGGGGCAGGTCGTCGATCTGACACGAACGCAGGGCGGGGTCGTGTATCTGAGCGGGAACCGTGATGACCGGGTGGTCTTGATCCCGGTCGTGGAGCAGGGGATGACGGCCGATCTGAAAAGTGACCTGGGTTGGCCCGATGGCCCCCGCAGATTGGCAGAAGAGGTAGTCCAGGCAGGAAAAGTCCTCGTCTCGTCTGCCAGTGTTTCTTCGACAGAGTTGGGGCCGACTGGGGGACGCAGTGGCCCGGGCCGGCGTGCTTCCGTGCCGCTGGCGTCTAAAGACAGGGTCCACGGGGTGATAAGTGTCTACGGGGTGGAGCCACGCGGCTTCACCACCGAGGATATCGCCCTGCTCACCGCGGTCGGCAACCAGATTGGTGTGGCCATAGAGAACGCGCAGTTGGGCGAGCGCTTACAGCGGACGGTGGGCGAGATGGGGACCATGTGGCGTTTCAGCCAGAGCGTGCTCCAGGACATGACCAATGGACTGGTGGTGGTGGACAGGGACGGCAAGGTCAGGCTCGTCAATCAGGCCGGTGAGAGTTTGCTAGGCTGTAAAGAGAAGGATGTCCTCGATAGCTCCATCGAACGGTTGCTGGGGCAGAGCGCCAGGATCGTGCGAGACAGCATGGAGAGGCAACTGGCATATCCCCGCGAGGAGATCTCCGTAAGGAGGGACGGTGGGGAGAGCGAGTCGGTGGGCATGAGCGTCTCTCCGCTCAGAGGCGAGGGCGGCAAGGTGAACGGCGCCGTGATCATGCTGGCCGATTTGAGCAGGGAGAAGCGGCTCGAAGAGGAGAGGATCAGGCTGGAGCGGCTTGCGGTTCTGGGAGAGATGTCGGCCGTGATGGCGCACGAGATACGGAACCCTCTGGCGGGCATGGCCGCTGGGATTCAGCATTTGCTGGGCAAGTTCACCGAGGCTGACGACCGGCACGAGGCTCTGGAGAGGATACTCAAGGAAGGCGAGCGGGTCAACCAGATCATCGAGGACATCCTGCTCATCTCGCGGCCTCCGCGATTGAACCTGGCATCGTGTGACGTCACCGCTCTCTTGGACATACTCGTGGCCGAGTATCGGGACAGGGCCTCGGCCAAGGGTGTGGAGATCCTGACGGACTACGCGCCTGGTCTCCTCGAGGTGAGGGGAGACAAGAGGCGTCTGGAGCAGGCGTTCTCCAATCTGGTGGTCAACGCCATCGAGGCCATGCCGAATGGAGGGCAGCTCACCGTGGCGGTGAGAGGGCCGGTCAGTGCCGTGAGGGCGGGGGATGGTGAGGCGGAGTTCGCCGAGGTGGAGATTGGTGACAGCGGGGTCGGGATCAGCGAGGAGGAGCTGCACAAGATAGTCGAGCCGTTCTACACCACGAAGGCCCGTGGAACCGGTCTGGGTCTACCCATCGCTCAGCGAATCATCGAGGCGCACGAGGGCGAGCTGAGGATCGAGAGCAGAGAGGGTGAGGGTACCAAGGTCACAGTGCGGCTTCCTGTGGTCAAGAGGGCACGGCTATGAAGGGGCGTATCCTGATCATAGACGACGAAGAGACCCTCTGCTACTTCCTCAAGGAATCCCTCGAAGAGAAGGGCTACCAGGCCACGGCGGCACACACGGCGGGGGAAGGCCTGAAGCAGTTGGCGGGACAGGAAGTGGACCTGGTGCTTCTGGACCTCAAGCTGCCGGACGGCGAGGGCCTGGACGTGCTGGGCGAGATCCGGAAGACGCACACCGGGCTGCCGGTGATCGTGCTGACGGGCCACGCGGCGGTGGAGAGCGCAGTGCGAGCCATGAAGCTGGGGGCCTACGACTACCTGGAGAAGCCCATTAACCTGGCACAGCTTAGCAGCAGCGTTGCCGAGGCCCTCAACTCCACCTCGCGGCGAGAGAGAGTGACCCAGGTTGCGACATCCGAGCAGGAGGTTACTCAGACTGCCCCTGACAAGGAAGCGTTGGAGGAGACGGCTGAAGAGCCCCAGAACGGGCTGGGGAAATCGGCGGCCCTTTCCAGGAACCTGAGGCGGTTGGAGCGGAAGGCGCACGCTGCCGCTGTCCTCGACGCGGTCTCGTGCCACCTGATACGGTCTCTGACCGTGGACGAGCTGGCGGAGAGGACGGCGGAGGAGCTGCTCCGGGTTCCTTCGGTGGACATGGCGGCCGTGTTCGTGGGAGACCGCGACGACGGAGATTTCGTCTTGGCCGCCCAGCGCAGTTTCCCTTCGCACGTTTGGAAGGAAACGGCTCTGCGCCGGGTTTCGGTGGATGGGGTTCTGGCTCAATCTGTGGGGCGCTGGGACAGAGCGCTCCCTCTCAGCGAAGTGGGTCCGGACCCCTGGGTGGATGGAGTCAGCGCCGGGTTGGGCAACGACGTGGCCACCGCGATGGTGCCGCTGCGGGACGGCAGGCAACTGCGGGGCCTGATGCTGCTGGTGCGGCGGGGGGGACGAGAATTCGACCAGGAGGAAATAGAGCTGTTCTGCACCTCGGGAGAGCGGCTGGCGGCGGCTGTGGGCCGAACCATGCAGCTCGGCTCTCTGGAGGATAGGGTCAACTGGCTCTCTGGTCGCGAGGCAGACCGCCGTCGGGTGCTGGAGAGCGTGGCGGTTGGCATGGTGGCGGTGGATGGTCAGGGACGGGTGCGGTTGGTGAATCCGGCAGGGGAGAGGCTTCTGGGTTGCAGGGAAGAGGACGTGCTGAACAGAGGTGTCGAAGACCTGCTGGGGAATGGGGCCGCCATCGTGCGAGACAGTATCCAGAGAGGTCTAGCCTACGCCCATGAGGAGATACAACTGGCGCGGCCTGGCGTCGAGGCGCTGCCGGTGGAGATGAGTGTGTCTCCCCTGCGGGGCGGCGAGGCGGGCGTAGGCGGCGCGGCGGTTACGTTGAGCGATCTCAGGCCGCTGAAGGAGCGGGAGCAGGCGCGACGGATGCTGGATCGCGCGTCGCTGCTGGCAGAGGTAGCGGGGGTGGTGGCTCACGAGATCCGCAACCCTTTGGCAGGCATGGGCGCCGGAATCCAGCATTTGATGTCCAAGTTCGAGGAGGGGGACGGCAGGCACGAGGCCTTGCAGAGGGTGCTCAAGGAAGGGGAGAGGGTTAACGCCATTATTGAGGACATACTGCTGATCACGAGACCTCCTCACCTGGAGCTAGCGCCCTGTGACGTGGCCGAGGTGGTGGCGGGCTCGCTGAATGGATGGAATGAGCGGGCGAAGACGCGAGGCGTGGAGCTGCGTCAGTACATCAGCCCGGGTCTGCCGCCGGTGAAGGCGGATGGAGAGCGTCTCAGCCATGCCCTGAGCAGGCTGCTATCGAATGCGCTGGAGGCGATGCCCAACGGAGGCGACCTCGAGATCCTCGTTACCGGGCCTGGCAGTGGCGAGGCCGGCTACCTAGACGTGGAGATACGGGACACGGGCGTCGGGATCAGGCAAGAGGATATGGACAAGGTCTTCGAGCCCTTCTACAGCACCAAGACGCGAGGCACGGGCCTAGGCCTCACCATCGCCAAGCGGATCATCGACGAACACGGTGGCGAGATAGACCTGGAGAGCGAGGAGGGTGGAGGGACCAGGGTAGTAGTCAGGCTTCCCCTGGCGGGGAGGGGAGGATGATGAGCGACAGAATTCTGATCATAGATGACGAAGAGACGCTGTGCTATTTTCTGAAGGAGTCTCTGGATGAGAAGGGGTATCAGGCCATCACGTCCTATACGGCGGCCGACGGGCTTGAGGTGGTGAACAGGCAGCAGATAGACCTGGTGCTACTGGACCTGAAGCTGCCTGATGGGGACGGGCTGGACGTCCTGTACGAGATCAGCAAGGTGGACTCCAGTCTGCCCGTTATCGTACTCACGGCTCACGCTGGGGTCGAGAGCGCAGTGCAGGCGATGAAGCTCGGCGCCTACGATTATCTGGAGAAGCCCATCAACCTGGAGGAACTGAGCATCACCGCCGCCAAGGCGCTGGAGTCGAGGGCCATGCGCCAGGAGATCCAGCGATTGCGGCTCCAGCAGGACCGCGACCACCAGTTCATCGTCGGCGACAACAAGCAGATGCAGGACATCATGCGGCTCATCGAGCGGCTGGCTCCCACCAAGGCCAGCGTGCTGATCCAGGGCGAGAGCGGGACGGGCAAGGAGGTGGTGGCGCAAGCCATCCACAGGCTGAGCCCCAGGGCAAAGAAGGGCTTCGTGGCCATCAACTGCGCGGCCATCCCCGACACTCTGATGGAGACGGAGCTGTTCGGGCACGAGAAGGGCGCCTTCACGGATGCGCGGAACGCGAAGCCCGGGATGATCGAGATGGCCGACGGGGGCACGCTGTTCCTCGACGAGATCAGCACCCTCAAGCCTGAGCTACAAGCCAAGCTGCTGCGCGTCCTGGAGACCGAGACGGTGCGGCGACTGGGCAGCATGAAGGACATCCTGGTCGACCTTCGTGTGGTCGCGGCCACCAATCGCGACCTCAGAGAGGCCATCCGCGACGGTGAGTTCCGCGAGGACCTGTACTACCGGCTCAGCGTAGTGGTCATCGACGTACCGCCCCTGAGGGAGAGACCGGAGGACATAGACAAGTTCGCCGCCGCGTTCATCGTGGACCTCAACAAGGCCAGAGCCACCAGCGTGCGTGGCATCTCGGACGATGCTCTGCGCCTGCTGCGCCAGTACGAGTGGCCCGGCAACGTGCGCGAGTTGCGGAACGTCATCGAGCGAGCCATGATTCTGTGCACCGAGGATGTGATCAACGTGGGGGACCTCCCAGCCGAGATCGTGAGCAGGGAACCGAGCATGGCGTTTGCCGGCAAGGTGCTCTCCTTTCCAGCGGTGGCCTCGGGCGTCGATATGAAGGCGACGATAGCTGGTATCGAGAAGCGTATGATCCAGGAGGCGCTGTCTGAGACCGAGGGCAACAAGAGCCGCGCAGCCAGACTCCTCGGCGTGAGCCGCGACGTTCTCAACTACAGCATACAGAAGTACGGTCTACAGATGGAGCAGTAGCCGCTTCCTCCCTTTCGACGCGCCTCTGGTCCGTACGGCAAACGCGCCCCCAAGCTGATCGTCACCCGCTGTACCTCGTCCCTCCATACTTTCGGTGCTTCCTGGCTTTGATCTCCGTGCGCGCCAAGTTCCTCTGAGGCGCCGCAAATTCCCCCAGAACACTGCGGAAAACCACACAGTGCGTCTTTTTCCACAGCGCCAGTGCCCATCCGTGATCGCTTCCAGCTTGACGGAGCAGGTCCACGGCCGGTGCATGCTATCTCGTGGCAGGCGGAGCGCGTCGGTAGCGCGCCGCTGTAACCTACTAGATGTGGTGGCATCTGCTCCACAAGATACTAGATGTGGGACGTGGCGGCAGGCGTCTCCTCTGGCTGTGGCAGCGCTAT
>DAOUEW010000108.1:0-5933 GCA_034430275.1 Anaerolineae bacterium
CGGCACCAGCAGTGCTAGCAGGCGCACGTGGCCCAAGTGCTCAGGGTGCCGCTGGAAGAGTAGATCGAGGGCGTCGAAGCCACGAACGATGTTCTTGCTCGGGTCGATGCGGTCGACCCTCAGTATAGTCTGCTCGCCAAGGCGCTTCTTCATGTGCTCTCGTTCTCGGGCGGTTCTCCGACTGCTGGCGAGCCGCCGCAGCGACCTGAGATCGACGGAGATGGGATAGACGCGGACGAGAAGGGTCTTGCCGTTTCTCCTCACGGTGCAGTCTGAGTAGCTGACCTCTGCACCCGGCAGCAGACTCTCGCAGGTTCTCAAGAAACTGAGCACGTAACGCTTAGTGTGAAAGCCTAGGATGTCGTTGCAGCACAGGCTAGCCAGTATCTGCTCACGAATAGCAGGGGGCAGAACCATCCAGTAGTCCGGCCCAGGCCAAGGGATGTGAATGAAGTGCGAAAGAAGGCAGTCCTTGGGTAGCATGGGAGCCAGTGCTCCGGGGCACAAGTAGAGATGGTAGTCCTGGAGCATGACGACGGCACGACTGTCCTCGCTCGAGGCCTGCGCCGCGATGGCCTCAGCAAAGGCCTGGTTCACCCGCTGGTAGCCCTGCCACGCGGACCACATCTCGGCGTCGAAGGTGGGCACACGTACCAGGTCCCACATGTAGTGCTGGAGGAACCATAGCAAAGGGTTGCTCACCGTCAGGTAGAAGGAATCGTAGGACTCTTCGGCGGTGAGCACGAAGCGCACCCGGAAATCGTAGTCCTTGGTGGAGTAGGGAAGCAGCTCGCCGGGATGTTGCTCTGCGATCTCCCGGTCCTCCTCCGACATGGGACTACAGATCCAGATGGGGCTGGCGTAGCGGCTAACCGCGCTGACGGCGCTTACCATGCCACCACTCCCCCGAGTGGCACGCGCTTTCCCTGATCGGGTCCGTTGAAAGGTGATGGGTCCCCGATTGGAGGCGATGATCAGGGACCGATCGCGGAACATGGACTGGACCAGTCTGCGGAGACGCGACCTTCGTGTTCGGATGGTGAGTGGATCCGGTTGTGACTCGCTCACGTTTCAGCTCCGCGATGCGCGACGATCAGTCGATAACGCTGTGGCTCATCCGGGACACGCTGAGTGTCGATCAGAGGGTGGCTGCCGAGTAGCTCGGCGCATGACTCGAAAGGAAGGTCCAATGGGCTAACGTGACCGAAACGCCATGCATCGATCTGAACCTCCCTACCGGTATAGCTCCTCTACAACGTGTTCATACTCTTCTCTGATGAAGTGTTTTCTGAGCTTCATCGTTGCCGTGAGTTCTACCCCTGTGCGTAGCTGCTGGGGAATGATGGCGAACTTCACGACCTCCTCCCATGGTCTGATGCCCTGGTCTGTGGACGCCCTTTCCCGGATCTCCTTGCCTATGAGCTCCCTTATCCTCGTGTCCGCTGCCAGGGCGGCGTGTCTGGCCTCCCTGTTGTCGTCGGGAGAGGCTGTGCCGATCTGTCGCGCGTAGCCTTGCAGGTTGTCCCATTCAGGGAAGACCAAGGCTCCCACGAACTTCCTGTCCGCACCCACGAGCATCACCTCATGGATGTAGGGGCTGGTGCGGATCATGTCCTCTATAGGCTGGGGGGTTACCCACTCGCCGTTGAGAAGCTTGAAATCGTCGCCTACCCGGCCAAGGATCTTCAGGTCGCCCGTGGGTGTGATCAATCCGAAGTCGCCAGTGTTGTACCACTTCAGCGGCTGCCCGTCTGATGAGGGCGAGAGCGCCCTGCTGGTCAATTCTTGACTGGTGTAGCCCTTCATGATCTGGGGGCCCCTGGCGTAGATGACCCCTTGCACGCCCGGCTGCACGGGGTTGAGGTATCTGTCGAGAATCTGAATCTCGGTGCCGGGGATCGGCTTGCCCGCCGTATACAGCGTACCGCCGAAGAGTCTGACGGTGAGTACAGGGGAGGCCTCTGTCATTCCGTAGGCTTCCAGGACCTCGAGGCCTGCGGCGTCCAGCAGGTCTTCCACGTACTCCGGGAGGTGGCCACCGCCAAAGACCGCGCCCCTGAGCTCGCCTCCCAGCGTACTTCTCAGCTTGGAAAAGACGAGCGCGTCCGCCAGCTTGTAGGCAGCGAAGTTGGCCACGGTGTCTCTCACCGCTTTCAGTCTGCCACCCGCGTCATTGTCTTGAAACGGATACCGCCCGTTCCTCTTGTTCACGGCCTTCTTGTAGATGATTGCCCGCTCGACGAGGCCGGCGACGATCCCGTTGAGGGGAGGTCTTTGCCTCCTTATCTGCTTGTGGACTCGTTCGTAGAGGGCCGTCCAGACCCTGGGGACTGAGGCGAAGAAGGTCGGCTTCTCCGACGCTAGATCGTTCATCACATCCTTGGGTGTGGTGTAGGACATGGAGGCCCCGAGAGACAACACTAGGTAGTCGATGGCCCTCTCGAACAGATGCCAGGGTGGCAGAAGGCTCAACACGCGGTCGTTCTCGGTCAAGCTGAGCAGCGGGGGAACCACTTCGAACAGGTAGGCGAAATTGGCGTGAGTCAGGATGGTACCCTTCGGGATGCCCTGCGTTCCTGAGGTGTAGACAATAGTCGAGATGTCGTCGGGAGATACCTTCTCTCCCGCTTCCACCAGTAGGTTCTCGCTCTGAGCCAGCCGGGTTCTTCCTTCTACGAGAATGTCTTCCAGTGAGTAGACGTTCCTCTCCCTTCTGGTCGCTCCGTCGATGACGAAGGCCGAAGCGATGAAGGGGAAGCTCTCCATCACGGACTGGATCCTCTCGAGCACCTCTTCATTCTCGACGATCAGGAACCTGGGCCGGCAATCGTCCACGATGCCCTCGAGTTCGGGCACAGGTACGGCCGTGTCACGAGGGACATCGGGTGCACCTATCCCTTGCAGGGCCAGGTTGATCAGGATCCATTCTGGACGATTGTCGCATACCAATCCCACCTTGTCGCCCTTTCCGACCCCCAGGCTGATCATCCCGGCTCCCAACTCGAGGACCGTTTGGTAGGCCTCTCGGTAGGTGACGCCGTGGAAGGTGTCCCCTTTCTTGATGCGCTGGAAGTCCTTGTCGGGGAACCTGTGGGCTGTTCTGTGGAAGTAGCCGAACATGGTGCGTTCCATGGCTGACACTCCCCAGTGCTTCATAGTGCGTGACATGCTGACTGCGAGGTAGGGACTACACGACGAGGCCGAGGCGCAAGTCTACCCGTGATGGGGTCGAACTGGCCTCACCAGGGAGCAGAAGACCTCACCTGGGTTCTCAACTCCCCCGTCTCGTTCGGGGATTATACCATGGACGGCGTGGTCCATCAATGGGGACACTCATCCTGACCACCTGGTTCCCTGGGGTGAGGTCCAGGCGAGTCGCACGTTCCTGGGATCGACGTCGCACTGCCAGGAGGCCTGTACCAGCTCGCGCCACTTGGCCTCGTGGGGCTGAGAGTGCTGGCTGTAGACGAGCACGTACCGGTGGTCCAAGAAGCGCCAGCCGTTGGAGAGGGTCCCCGAGAGGAGCAGTTTGCGGTAGGCGTGCCCGATGCGGCTGTAGTCGGCTAGGCGGGGCCTTTGGGTTCGCACCAGATGGACCTCGAGCCCGACCAGGCAAAGAGGGGGGTCTTCCGGCTGGGCTTTGTCTCTGATCTCCTTGCGGAAGACTGCGAAGTCGTCGTTTCTCAGGGCTTTGGGGGAGGCTTTGTCCACCCACCAGGGATTGAGCACCACCAAATCGTAAGACCCTCGCTGAGCGCGGGCCTCGTCTTCCAGCATCTCGAATCGCAGATCCCCCACCTGACACTTGAAGGGTGTGGGGTACTCCTGGCGGACGAGCGAAGTCCCACCGGAGGCTTCGTGCAGCGCGAAGGTGGGGTTCTTCAAGAGTAGACTCGACAGGTTGCTGCACAACTCCGCTTGTTTGGAGAAGGCGCTCGGGTCTCGCATGAACGCCTCAGTCAATTGCCCGATGGCGGCGGTGCAAGCTTTCAGCGTTGATGCCTCTCCCGTGCTTGCCCGTTTGGACATCTACACCTCCTTCTTCGTGAGGCTGTTGCGCTGTGCTCTGACAGTCTATCCTGCTCGAAGCGCGTCACGCGTTCCCGGCACCGTATGGATCTGACTCCCGATTCGATGGGGTCACATGGACAGTGCTCGTCCATGGGTCTGCCAGGTAGCTACCATGCTAGTCCGGCGCGATGAACCGACCGCTCCCTCTCTTGGCCAGGATTTTGCCCTGTCGGAACACGATGCGACCCGCGGAGATGGTAACAGCCACCTCTCCCTGAAGCGCCATGCCATCGTAGAGCTTGTCCACGTCTCTGGCCTGGCTGAACATGAGGTCCCGGGTCATAACTATCTCCGGACGTGGATCGTAGATACAGATGTCGGCATCGGCGCCCGGGGCGATGGTGCCCTTCCGTCCACCCAGGCCAAACAGGCGTGCGGGCTCGGCACTGACCAGCCGCACAGCCTGTTCGAGCGAAAGGCGCCCCCTGAGGGCAGCCGTGATCATCATGGGCAGGAGGGTCTGTACGCCAGGCCCGCCAGACGGCGCTAGCCAGGTCGCTTCCCGCCCCCGCTCTTTTTCCTCGACCAGATACGGCCCATGATCGCTGCTTACCACGCTGAGCGTCCCGTCAGAGAGGCCCGTCCAGAGCGCCCGTTGGTCGGCGACGCTACGGATCGGAGGGTTGAATTTGGCATAGGGTCCCAGGCGCAGGTAGTCCTGCTCTGTGAAGAAGAGATAGTGAGGGCAGGTCTCCGCTGACACGTCCACTCCATCGCGTTGAAAGCGCCGAATCACCGCCACTGCATGGGCTGAGCTAACGTGAGCCACGTGCACCGGCGTCTCCAGGTCTTCGGCCATAGCGAGGAGCGTGGCTACCGCCACCGCCTCGACCACCGGCGGGCGGGAGTCCATGTGCGCCTGGAGGTCGGTGCGCCCCTGCCCTTTTATGCGCGCCAGACCTGCTTCCAGCATGGAGTCGCTCTCACAGTGTACCACGATACGTCTTCCCGTCTCCTTGACGAGGGCCAGTGTCTGGTACAGTTCCTCGTCCTCGGTCAGGCATATGCCCACGAATTCGTCCTCGCGACCCAGCACAGGCCGGTGCAGGAAGATCTTGAAACCTATGGCTCCTTGATCGATCATGCCCAGCACGTCGTCGCGGTTTAGTGTGCCCGGGGCACCGTAGAGACCGACGTCGATGATGGCTTGCTCTTCGATCAAGCGGCGGCGATTGAGGAAGATCTCGGGAGTGGCGCAGCCAGGCTTGGAGATGGGCATCTCCAGGACCGTGGTCACGCCGCCCGCGGCCGCGGCGCGTGTCTCCGTGTAGAAATCGCCCCGCTCTGGATAGGCTGGAGTGCGGCTATGGAAGTGCACGTCGACCGCGCCGGGAAGTACGAGCAAACCGGAGGCATGTATAGTCTCCTCCGCCGGCGGCAGAGCGCCGGGGGTGCTCAGAGCCGCGATGCGTCCGTTGTCGATTCCGACGTCGGCGTGCAAGTGTCCGTGCTCAGTGACTATCTCTCCTCCCGTGATTGCCAAGTCCACCTGGCTACCTCCTAGGAAGTCTACGTGACTGTGCCTGGTCTCGCTGACTTGTGCGGTATCCTTTCCCGACGGCTGCTGCGTTGACTCTCCAGATCGGGCGCCCTGCCTGGCTGCTCTACCGGAGTGGACCGATGGCCGATTCCACGGCGCTGACGATACTCTGGCTCTGGACCAGGTCCATGACGGCAACGAGGTCGGCGTGGAGCCAGCGATCGCCGTCGAGGGCGGTGGGTATGGCCTCGCGCAAGAACGCGTAGGCGGCGTCTGAGCCCTTGCCCAGCGCGAACGGTCCCAGTATCGGCTCGGTGAGGCTGATCGCCTGGGCAGCGATGAGCATCTCTGTGGCTACGATCTGCTGTACGTTGGCGAGGAC
>DAOUEW010000109.1:0-10267 GCA_034430275.1 Anaerolineae bacterium
GCCCTTCCAGAGTGTCTATGTCCTCAGGTATTTGCAGATCGATGTGATACTCTGTAGCCCCTGGAAGCTCCTCGAGCACCCCTTGCTCCTCTGCGATCAGACCCCCGCTGAACACCGAGCGGTCGCCCCAGCTTGCCCCAGCTGGCTGGACAGGAGTTGGCGCAGCGGTGACACTCGGCGAGGGAGAACGCGTCGCCTCATCGGTAGGCACCGCTGGCTGGCCCCTACAAGCCGCCAGCACCAGGGCCATGAGCATCGCAACAGGCACTAGTCTCCTTGGAACACACGTCATGTCTATCCTCCCATCAGGCTGCACATCGGACCGGACCAGGCGCCCTGCCCAGTATGGGACGCCAGAACGACCTGTGGCTCCCGGTAAACGCCACAGGCACCCCCTTAGCTACACCAGGAACAGCCCAGGAAGGTTCGAAGGGACATGAGTAAAGTGGGAAACCCTCGTGCTCCCACCGTTTTGCTCCACCCTCCCCAGTCCATCAAGCAGCGCTTCGGGGTTGCCGTGTGGGGGCAGAAGGCATGGGGCTTTGGGAGCAGAGCGCCGGCTCAGGGGGACACGCGGAGGTCGTGTGTCTACCCAAGCTCCAGAAGGTCCTCTATTCTCACCTCTCCCAGGTCATCCGTAACCAGATCCGCGCCCGCCTCCTCCAGCGCCTGCCTGTCGCCGATCCTGAACACACCCACGGCGTGGAAGCCCAGCGACCTCACAGCGTTCACACCAGAGGCGGCGTCCTCGAAGACGAAGAACGTGTCGATCTCCGCCCCAGGCAGGCTCCCCAACCCCTGAGCAGCGTACTTCAAGATCTCCTCCTTGCCGCCGAGATCGACTCCGCAGGCATCGAAATCGAAGACTGTGTAGAGTGTGTCTTCCTCGCCCATGGCTCCAGACTCGTCGTCCAGGTCCCTGAGCAACCGAGGCCTGGTCACCTTCTTCAGCATCGTGCTGGCATTCTTCGACGCCGAGGCAGCGGCCTGTAGAATGCCAGCGCGCCGCGCCCTCAGCAGCAAGCCCACGGCATCCGTAAAGAGCTGGAACTCCCCCTTCTGGATCAGCTCCTTGGTCAGCGCATCCTTCTCCTCGGCAAACCTTCTCATCAGACGGCTCTTGGCTTCTTCGCTGGCGGCACCGAGCCTCTCGTAGACGCCTAGCAGTTCCAGGATGTTGTGGGCCCCTTCGTATCTGGGTCTGGAAGCCAGGTGAGCGAAGTAGAAATCGGCGGTAAGCCCGTCCGTCTTCCACGGCTCTCTTCTCAGCGTAAGACGCCACGCCTCCTCGTGGGGGCTATCGAGAACCACGCCATCAATGTCCCAGATGAAGCCCACGCTGCCAGTCATGGCCATCCCTCGCCACTCTCGCGGTGCCAGCAGGTTCGAGCACCCGTCTCTCGATGAGGCCCGTGCCACGATCTGTGGTCTAGACACACAGCAGGGCCTGCCACTGTTGTAGATACTATATCATAGATGAATCCCGCTATCAAAGATATCTCAGCTCCTTTCAGCGCCGACGATCCGGACCACCCACGGTTTCCGCGGTATCTCGGCGCGTCCCTGCGGATATGCTCTTGTACCTATATAGTTGTCTCTAGCTTGACTTATGGTACAGAATGACGTATAATAGAGAGAGAACCGTGTGGAGGTGTACGAGATGGCTATCGGTCTCAATCTCAACGTGATCATGGCCCACTGGGAACAGGCCCATCCTGGCGAGAAGCTGACCCTCAGGAGACTCAGCGACCTCACCGGCATCAACAAGAACACCCTCGGCCGTTTGAGGGGCGGGACTGCCGAGCGGCTGGACCTGAGCACCCTCGACGCCCTCTGTATCTTCTTCAACTGCACGCCCAACGAACTGCTGCTCTTCAGCACGGAGGGTCAAGGAGTGGTGGCAGCACAGAGGAGGGACACCATGAGAGACAAGCTGGTCAGAGACGTGATGCACCGCAAGGTGATCAGTTGCCGTGTGGACACTCCGCTCAAGGAAGTGGCCAGGCGCATGGACTCTGAGAGGATCAATGCGCTGGTGGTCGTGGATGAGAGTGGCGACCTGTCCGGCGTCGTCTCTCAGACCGATCTGGTCAAGGCCTCGGACCAGGACTGGGAGAAGATGGTGGCTGAGGACGTGATGACGCCGGACGTGGTGACCATCGTTGCCGACATTCCCGTGCTGACAGCCGTGGAGCTGATGATCGACAACCAGATACACCGCTTGGTCATCACTCAGGGAGGGCTGGCGCCCCGTCGCCCCGTGGGAGTGCTGTCCATGACCGACGTGGTCAGGGAGATGGCTAAGTAGCGCAGGGAGCCACGGAGCCCAGTGCCAGCTACCCCCGCGGCCGCTGCTGGACGATACAATGGATACATCCGCCACCCAGCAGGATCTCCCGGGCCGGCACTGTCACTACCTTGCGGTCAGGAAAGAGCTCCCGCAACTTGGCTAGCGCTGGCTCATCGTGGGGGTCCCCAAAGGAGGGAGCCACGATACCCCCATTAGGGATGTAGAAGTTGATGTACGAAGCCGGCAACCGCTCCCCTGCCTGACGACGCTTGGTGCCTTCCACCTCGACCACCCCTTGCGCCTCTTCTTTGGTCCTGTACAGCGGGCCCGGCTGACGGACCCTGTGTATCTCTAGCTTCCGGCCCCTGGCATCTCTGGCCGCACTCAGGCGCTCGTACGCATCCATGGAGCGCTGCGATTGGGGGTCCGACCGGTCGTCGGTCCAGGTCAAGGCCACCACACCAGGCCGCACGAAGCAGCAGAGGTTGTCCACGTGCCCGCTGGTCCCGTCGCCGTGCACGCCCTCGCCCAGCCAGAGAACCTGCTCCGCACCGAGATACTGGATCAGCTTCTCCTCGACCCCCTCTCTGCCCAGATCAGGGTTGCGGTTGAGTAAACACTCCTCGGTCGTCAGCAGTGTGCCCTCTCCATCCGCGTGGATGGAACCACCCTCCAAGACCAGGTCGGACTTATAGCGGTCAGCACGCTCGAGGTCCAGAACCTTCCTCGCCAGCAAAGCATCCCGATCCCAGGAGGCATAGTGGGGAGGCTCAGGGCCACTCCACGCCTTGAACTCCCAATCGACGCCACGAACGAGACCTTCTCCGCTGACCACAAACGTCGGGCCGGTATCGCGTATCCACGAGTCGTCGTAGGGTATCTCGACCACACGGATCGCCGCAGATAGGTTCTGCCTGGCCTCGACGTACTGGGCTTTGGAGACCCCCATGGTCACCGGCTCGAAGCGCGCGATGGCCTCGGCCACCTCGGAAAAAGCGGCCTGAGCCGGTTTGGCGCTCATACGCCAGTTGTCCGGGCGCTCTGGCCACAACATCCAGCAGCCGGCGTGCGGTTCGAACTCGCCCGGCATGTGGAAACCATCCTGCTTCGGCGTGCTATCGATGGTAGCCATGGACCCTCTACGACCTACCCGGTGTGTCCACGCCGGCCTCGAAGCCGGACGCCGGCCCTGTCCTCTCGCCGTGCGCGACGAAGATACTCACGGCCGCGAACTCCTCTCCGCACTCCGACCGGGCACAGCAATCCTCACCAAGGCCATCGGTCGCTACACCCTGCAACCCCGCCTCGGCGAGCCACCTCTCCACGTCCCCGCGCTGGAAACCCAGCCAGCGATCGTGCTGTTCGGTCCTCAGAAACTCGCAGCTGTGTTCGTCCAGGTCGCTAATCACCAGCTTGCCGCCCGGTTTCAAGACGCGCACCATCTCCTGTATCGCCTGGGGAGGGGAATCCACGTGGTGCAGGTACATGTTGGCGAAAACGTAGTCGACGGCTTCGTCCTCAATAGGCAGAGCCTCTGCTCGCCCCAGCCGGCACTCCACACTCGGGAAATCAGAGAATCTCCTATGCATCTCGCTCAACATCTCCTCAGACTGATCGACGGCGATCACCTTCACCCCCGTCCGCACCAGGCCTTCAGTGATGAACCCGGATCCAGCTCCGATGTCGGCGGCGATCCTGCCGGGTTGCACTTCGGCCACGGAGATGGCCTTCTGCCTCACCGCATCAGAGAAGAAGGCCTCTCGCATCCCGTCCCACTGTGCCGCGACCTCGTCGAAGTACCCCTTGCTGTCCAGAGACCCTGCCTCCCTCCAAATCTGTGATCTCACGCTCAGTATAGTGTGCTACGACCGCACCAGCCTACCATCCAAACGCCGCCGTGGCGGCCCACGCCTCGGGCAGCGGGTGCCCGGACCAGCGTAGTGAGTGACCAAGGCCGTATGACTCGTTGAAAGTTGACAGTTTCACTGGACTATATTATAGTCCATGTAGATGGAGGTCGCCCATGAAACTGTCAACCAGGGCCAGATACGCGCTGCGAGCTATGGTGGATCTGGCCACGCATTGTGACCAGCGCCCTGTGTCCCGCAAGGAGATTTCCGCGAGACAAGATATCTCGCCCCACTACATGGAACAACTCTTCGCCAAGCTCAGAGACGCAGGGATCGTCGAAGCTGTCAGGGGACCCGGAGGAGGCTATCTTCTATCCAGATCGGCGAAGGAGATTACGGCAGGCGAGGTGGTCCGAGCGGTGGAGGAGGTGCTGGCACCTGTCCCGTGTCTGAGAGAGGACTCACCCTCGGACTGCGAGCGCGCGCCCACTTGTCCCACGCGCCGCCTGTGGCATCAGCTCGGCCAGAGAGCGGATGAGTTCCTGGACTCCAAGACCATCCAGGACCTCTGTGATGAGGCTTATCAGTTGACCAGCGGGGAGTAGCCAGTCGCCAGTGCAGCTCTCACGAAGCAGCAGTCTTGGGGTCTAGTGCCCCAGGCCGCCTCGAAGACCCTCACACCATGCGATACGAAAAGCACATCGGGCAGCTCTTGGAGCCGCCCGATGTTGTCTTCTCATAGTGATGTGGACCCGCGAGCAGCTACGAAGTTCGCAGCGCCGAGGCCGGCAGAGCGTCCATACCCATCAATCTACTACTGGAGGACGGCCGACAATACCGGCGCGTTCCTCGCCCACGCCTTCGACAACCGGGCACCCAGCCCGTACCACTGGCCTGCCCCAATCACGGCGAGCCCTATCAGAAGAAGCCCGTAGACCACGTGATCATCGACCAGAGGGTTCTGCTCTGGCGGCAGGCTTGCCAGCCACATCAGGGCCATCAACGCCGCCCCAGAGAATCCGGCGACGCGAACCCCGATGCCCAGTATCAGAGACAGCCCTATCAGCAAAAGACCCATCATGAACAGGAAGTCCACAATGGGATTCCCTGCCAGGCTCTGGAACACGGCACCCAACGGCCCGGAGGTCCCGAAACTGAGGAACCCGAACGTCGGCGAGCCCCCTCTGATCCAGGCAGCGTCTGGCTCAGTGGAGATACCCAGACCCAGAAGCTTGTCGAGGAAGGGCCACAGGAAGAGCCATCCCATCGTTATCCTCAATGCCACCCACACGTACTTCCCGCTGTTGGTGTTCATTCTCCTCTCCTTTCCGGCTCCAGCGCGTGCTGGACTAACACTTCCTATTCCATTATACTACAGTTGTTGATAATTGTCAAGTCATCCACTTCACTATCACAAACAGTGAGAAGGTAGCCCGACAAGATGGGGATACTGCTGGGGGAGTTGGCGTGAGTCCGCACGTAGACACGGATCTCTCCGATGAAGAGCTCGAGTACTACTCGCGACAGATTGTCTTGCCCCTCATCGGCTACGATGGACAAGAGAAGCTGCAATCCGCGAGCGTGCTCGTTGCGGGGATGGGCGGGCTGGGCTCGGTAGCTGCCAAGCAACTGGCTTCCATGGGGGTAGGCCATCTGCGCCTGGTGGACTACGACGTGGTCGAAGCCTCCAACTTGCAGAGGCAGCACCTCTACGACATGAGCAAGGTTGGGTATCCCAAGGTCGAGGTCGCTGCCGCCCGCCTCGCGAAGCTCAACCCTTATATCAGCGTGGAGCCTCTGCCCCTGGCCATAGGCACCCACAACGCCGAGGAGTTGGTCGAAGGCATGAACGTGGTGGTGGACGGACTGGATCGTATGGCCCCGCGCTACGCGCTCAACAGAGCATGTGTCAGGCTGGGAGTGCCCTACGTCTTCGGCGGAGCGGTCAGCATGCACGGGAACGTTTCCAGCATACTACCAGGGGAGACAGCGTGTCTGGAGTGCTTCCAGGGCTCAGTCGAGGACGAAACGCTGCCGTCTTGCTCTATCCTGGGTGTACATCCTTCTATCTTGGGCTTGATCGCCAGTGTGGAGGTGTCCGAGGCAACGTACGTGCTCCTGAACCAGAGTCCCAGGCTGGCGGGCAAGCTGTTCTACTGCGATCTGGAGTCCCTCGATTTCGTGACAGTGGAGCTTTCCAGAGTCGACGACTGTCCTGTCTGTGGGGCCAGGCCAAGACCCCCTGCCGAGGCTTCGAGGCGCCGCCTCGTGACCGAGCTGTGCGCCAGGCAAGGGAGAAGGACCTTCGCCATCATGCCGCCGAGGGACCTCGCACTGCACATGGAGCAGATCTATGAACTGGCGGCCGGCAGCGGCTACGAAGTCAGGGCCAGGGGTCGGCTGGGAACCACCTTCGCCTGGGGTTCTGAGGGACTAGCCAGCCTTCTGGTGAGTGGAGTGATGATCGTCGAGGGTGCTCGCGACGAGCAAGAAGCCGGTGACCTGTACCGTTCTCTGGTCGAGGAGGGACTCGGCATCCATGGCCAGACACGCGACGACGAGAGTGTAACTGAAGTGGCCTGAACTAGGGAGCGGTCAGCTCCCCCGGAATCAGGTCGCCTTCTCCCCACACTCCGGACAGAACTTGGCCCCAGGGCTCATCTTCGCCCCGCACCCTTCGCAGAACTTGGCGTCCTTGAGCTTCGCCCCGCACTCAGGGCAGAACTTGGCGTTGCTTTCCAGCGGGGCCTTGCAATTGGGGCAACTGGCGCGGATCGTCTCCCGCCAGTACTCCTTGCCGAGCTTCTTGTCTTCCTCGGCCATCGCCGCGTGGGCGCGGATCTCCTCCACGGAGCGGGCGGCCTGGGCGGCCGACATCTCCACTCCCAGATCCGGGGCGCACTCCTTGCACAACCCGCGCTTGTTGTTCCAGCAATTCTGGCGGCAGACCCATTCTGAGCAGCGAGGACACTGCACCAGTTTGGGCTTGACGTGTTCCACAGCCTCCTTGAAAGCCTTGTCGTGCGCCGTCTCCCAGGAGCTCGAGCGCACCCGTTCGCCCACGTCTGCCGCAGCGCCGAAGATGCCACCGAGCACGTTGCTCGCTGCCTCCAGCGCCTCGGACGCAGCACCCACCGCAGACGCCTTGAACGGCGTGCGGAAGCCTGCGTCGCAGCGAGCGCACTTGAACTCGAATTGGAAGCCGAGATCCGTGCTCAGGTCTTCGTAGTTTGAGATAACCTCGATTTCGTCGCTCATCGGACCCACTCCTCCCGCCCGTGCCAGGCGGTCAAGGCAACTTCCTTCATCCGCCACTGCTGCCGGTACCCGGCAAGGTGCAGCAACACCACCGTACACTCAATCCCATTGTACCACCAACGAGGATGGACCTCAAGACCCAAGAGATGCCAGCCTGGCCCATCAGACGCAGGCCCACTCAGCACCCACACGCCGCCCTCCGGTCAAGAGGCACCGCAGGAGCTAGCCAGGCGACCTCCCCACCTCGGCCCAGCCAGGATAGGGCTGGGGCTTGTACCGCGCGCCATACACCAAGTCGTCTGCCCTCGTGAGGAACCGCCTGGCCCAGGGAGCACGGGTCGCGATCTCGCCCACGAAGCGGTGGAACGGGGTCCTGGGCTTGCTCCAGGGGCAGACCACCTGGCAGATTCCGCAGGCCGCGCCCTGACTGCCCCAGTAGAGCAGGCACTTCACCTCGTCGATCTTCCACTTTCTGACGCCCCTCACGTCCACCTTGTCCCCAAAGGGGATGGCTCTCGGAGGACAGTTCTCCGCGCACTTCAGGCACTTCTCGCAATAGTCCTGCACGCCGAGGTCGACAGGCCTATCCACCGCCAGGGGGAGATCGGTGGTCACGGACACCAGACGGAGATTGGCCCCCAGCTCCTTGGTGACCAGATAGCCGCAGCGGGCCAATTCTCCCAGACCGGCATCGACGGCCGCCGGGACCATCATCACGCCGTAGTTCCTCAGGTGGTGCGCGCGAGCCGGGTACCCCAGAGCCCGGATATATCGGGCCAGCTCCACCGCCACCAGGGCACTCAGCGCGTACACCCGCCCGGTCTCGAAATCGTTCAAGAGCGAGGGTCCCGTTCGCACCAGGTCCGGATCTTGAGGAAACGCCATGCTAATCACGTACCTGTGGTCGATCTGTATGGGATCGCCGTATGTCAGACCTGTATAGCCGTCGGGCACGCCGGAGAACAGCGGAGGGTTCGCGGGATAGTCGCTAAAGAAGGGACGGGCTCCTCGATGACTGTAGACCCAGGCCGGGTTGAGCCGCGCGATGCGCACCAGGTCTGCTCCCAGTATTCTGGCCACAGCCTTGATCCGGTGCGACATCCACTCCGGATTGTCGACCTTCACCTGGTGCGAGTTGACCGGTCCGTCCACTGAGTCCGGCTGCGCCAGAGCCGCCACCGCGCCGAACGTCGTATCGTAAAAGGCCTCGTTCAGCGGGTCTTCAGGCACTTCAGGAGGATTATCGATCTTCTCCTGGATGAACCGAGCCAGTCGCCGGTCGATCTCCACCAACTCGGGGTGCAGCTCGTGGTACGCTCTCTCCTCTTTGCTGCCCGGCATCAACGCCTCTCGTGCAAAGAGGGTGTCCCTCTCGTCGAACCGCTCCAAGGTGCCCACGACCTCGTAGGTAGGCCGCTCTACCTCGTGTGCCATCTCTATACCTCCGGAGCAGAATATAGACTCGCCCTGCCAGGATGTCAACCCCAGTGAGGTATGTTATAATGCGCTTTGGACCAGGTCTCGCAGGTGCCGCACTCGCTCCCAGGAGAGAGTGTCAACCTTGCCTGGTACCCGACGTGACACAGGGCGGCGTTCGCTCGCCCCCCACACGAGCGAGCGGCACCGACCACAAGGCCCCATCGGTTCTTCGAATCGGTGGCCAACGGCACAGAGAAGGAGCAACGTGTGTTTCAGAAGACTGTACTGGACCAGGGACTTCGTATCCTGACCTCGACCATGGATCACACCCACTCGGTGAGTGTTGGATTCTTCATCGGAGTGGGGTCCCGGTACGAATCCGAGAGAGAGAACGGCATCACCCATTTCATCGAACACATGCTCTTCAAGGGCACAGACGCGAGACCTACGGCCAGGGAAATCGCCATCGCCATCGAGGGCATCGGTGGCGTATTCAACGCCAGCACGGGCCGAGAGCTCACCACCTACTGGGCCAAGGTTGGAGAGGATCACTTCTCCATAGCCCTGGATGTTCTGGCAGACATGCTGCTGCACTCCAAGGTGGAGGAACAAGAACTGGAGAAGGAACGTGGGGTCATCATCGAAGAGATCAACATGACCCTGGATCACCCCTCGGATTGGGTCCATCTTCTGGCAACCGATCTGATCTGGCCCGATCATCCCCTGGGTCGAGACCAGGCCGGCACCAAAGAGAGCGTCTCCGGAATCACGAGAGGGATGATTTGCGATTACTTGAGCCGGCACTACCAGCCGGCCAACGCTGTGCTGGCCGCAGCCGGCAACATCCAACACGAGAGAGCGGTACGCGAGGCCGAGTCCAGACTCGAGGGTTGGCAGGTGGCTCCAGCCGCCGGCTGTCTCCCCATGGATCAAGAGCAAGAAACGTGCAGGGTGAGGCTGGCCCACAAACCCACGCAGCAAGCCCACCTCGCTCTCGTGCTCCCCGGCATCTCTCGCTTCGACGAGGACAAGTACAGTCTCAGCCTGCTCAACACCGTACTGGGGCAGGGTATGAGCTCTCGCCTGTTCCTGGAAGTACGGGAGAAGCGGGGACTGGCCTACTCCGTGTACTCGTACGTCTCGCCCCTCACAGACACAGGTTTGGTGGGCGTCTACGCCGGCGTGGATTCAGACCGCATCGAGGGCGCTTTGCAGGCCATACTGGTGGAACTAGAGAAGATGAAGCAGGAGCCTGTGGCCGACGAGGAGCTGCACAAGGCCAAGGAGTTCACCAAGGGGCGACTGAAGCTGCAGATGGAGGACTCCTTCTCCGTCGCCTCCTGGGTTGGCCGGCAAGAGATCCTCGAGGATCGGGTCCTATCCCTCGACGAGGTCTTGGAGGAGATTGATGCCGTGACCACTGAAGACGTGCAACGGGTGGCGCGGCGGC
>DAOUEW010000110.1:0-2707 GCA_034430275.1 Anaerolineae bacterium
TAAGTCGGGCAGGGGCTTCTACGGCGAGTACAAGTGAAACAGCATCAGCTTGCCGTCCTGGGCCTGCTGTGGCGTGAGGCTGTGAGCGGGTGGGCACGCTGCGTGCCCTGGAGGCCGAGGGGAACGGGAGCAGACATGCTGGACCTGGCATGAGGAGGTGTAGTGAATGGCCTACAAGTATCTGTTGGTAGATCGAGAGGACAAGATAGCTGTCGTCACCATCAACCGGCCTGACAAGTTTAATGCTCTCAACGAGGGAGTGGTGGCCGAGATCAGCGCAGCCATGGACGAACTGGCCACGGAAGAAGAGGTACTCGCCATCGTTCTCATCGGTGCAGGAGAGAAGTCCTTCGTATCCGGGGCGGACATCGGCTTGCTCCAATCTCTGAAGTCACCCGAGGCTGCGGCGGAGCACTCTCGCCTCGGGCAAGCCGTGATGCTGAAGATCGAGAACCTGCCCAAGCCCGTGATAGCGGCCATCAACGGCTTCGCGCTGGGCGGAGGGCTGGAGCTGGCCATGGCCTGTGACATCCGACTAGCCGCCGATACTGCGAGAATGGGTCAGCCGGAGATCGGTCTGGGCCTCAGCCCTGGCTACGGAGGCACGCAGCGACTGTCACGCCTGGTCGGAAAGGGCATGGCCAAGATGATGATCCTCACCGGGGACATGATCGACGCTCAAGAAGCGCTGCGCATCGGCCTGGTGCAGAAGGTCGTACCAGGGGCAGAGCTACTGACGGAAGCGAAGGTCTTGGCCAGCAAACTGGCGGAGAAGGCACCGCTGAGCATGGCGTCCTGTAAGCGGTCGATCAACCAGGGACTGGAGACGGATCTCGAGAGGGGACTCGCCATCGAGGCCTTAGAGTTCGGAGGGCTGGCCGCCACCGAGGACTATCAGGAGGGGACGGTGGCATTTCTGGAGAAGAGAAAGCCGTTGTTCAAAGGGAAGTAGTGGATGGTTGGCGACGGGGGCTTGACACAGTGTCCGACGCATGTTATAATGCACATGTGGCGTCCAGTGAGCGCCATGTATTTCCCGTGACACACTTCCCCCGAAACACAGTTCGGGCTACGAGTCTCCGCCACGTATGCAGGTGACCTTCAAGCTGCCCGCCACGCGGGCATGAGCATGACGCAGACAGAATAGAGAAAGGAAAGGAGAGGGGCAAATGGCACTAGAGTGGTTACCCCGGGACTATGAGAAGAAGGATCACTCGTTGTGGGGCGATGAACACTTTGGCAGCATGGACAATCCGCCATGCGTGGTCTACGAGAAGAAGCCGATCATCGATCCCAAAGGGAATCCGGTGGACGGACTGTACAGTGCGTGGGTGTGGCTGAACAACCCTAAGCAGTACAACTCGTACACCACCGGGATGGTGAAGGGGGTCATCGCGGGGATGACCAACGCTGCCGCCGACAGCAGCGTGGTGGCGGTGGTCTTCACCGGCGTTGGGGACCGAGCCTGGTGTACTGGGGGGAACACCAAGGAGTATGCGGAGTACTACAGCGGGAGGCCTACCGAGTACGCCCTGTACATGGACCTCTTCAACGGCATGGTGGATAGTATCCTGGACTGCAAGAAACCGGTGATCTGCCGCGCCAACGGGATGAGGGTTGCCGGCGGGCAGGAGATCGGCGGGGCTTGCGATCTGTGCGTATCGTCCGACGTAGCGGTCTACGGTCAGGCTGGTCCCAGACACGGCTCCGCCCCGGTGGGCGGCTCGTCCGACTTCCTGCCGTGGTTCCTCGGGATCGAGGATGCTATGTGGAACTGCATCTCTTGCGAGATGTGGAGCGCCTACAAGATGTTCCGCAAGGGCTACCTCAGCAAGGTAGTGCCGGTACTGAAGGACGAGAAAGGGAACTGGGTGAGAAACCCTCAGGTCATCACCGAGGAGTACGTGCGCGACGGCGAGATCGTGTACGGAGAGTTAAAGACGGGCGATGAGGCGAAGAAGGCCAGGGATTTCGTCTACAACACCCCCGCCGACTTCGAGCTGCTGGACAGAGAAGTCAACAACATGCTCTGGACCTTCACCAACCTGTTCCCCAACTGCCTCCAGATATCCATCGACTCCATCAGGGCCAAGAAGAAGTTCTTCTGGGATCAGGGCAAGCTGTACTATCGCCACTGGCTGGCCGCCAATATGTCCAGTGAGGCCTTCTTGGGCTTCCACGCCTTCAACACCAAGAAGATCACCGGCAAGGACAGGATCGACTTCATCAAGTACCGTCAACTGATCGATGAAGCCCGGTTGGTGGACGACGAGTTCATGGCCGAGGTCTTGGCCAAGCCTCAGGAGCAATAAGCCTACCTTGACACGTCAGGTCTGAGAGCCTGATTCGGCACAGGGCCGGCTCTTGGTTTGTTGAGCCGGTGGTACTTGCGTTGTGGGGTGGTTCACACCCCGAGAGGGGTGTGAACTTCCCTTCCTTCCCGAAGAGCAGATACCGAGAGGAAGAGACATGAGCCGTTTGTGGCTCGTGCTCGGTATATCACTGGTGTGGCGCCCAACCCTCGAGACCTGTGACAAAGCACACAGCTCTTGGGTGTTGCCTCAGATTCAGAGAGTCCCACAATCCGCCTAGACCCAAGTGCTCTGCCTATCAAGACTTGACAACATACGCACGCTGTGCTATAATAACGATGCTCGGCGGACGAGGCTGGAAGCAAGAAGTGAAGCCTGGGGAGGGAAGATGGCGA
>DAOUEW010000111.1:0-9591 GCA_034430275.1 Anaerolineae bacterium
ATGGTGTACACTCCCGAGGCCACGAAGTAGGTAGCGATGGAGAGCGCCTTCTCGCTCATCCACTCCGGAGCGAGGCCAACGCCGGGGATATCGGAGATGTCGTCGCCCAGGCCGCCCTCAGTGGCCATCTCCGCCAGGACGGTCAAGATACGCCCATTGTCCACGCAGGAACCCATGTGCAAGACCGGCGGAATGCCCACCGTCTCGCAGATCTCTCGCAAGCCAGGACCAGCGTATGTCAAAGCCTCGCCAAGGAGCAGCCCGAGTTTGGCGTTGCATAGCGCGCCACATCCGGTCTGCACCACCAGTACGTCGTTCTTCAAGAACTCCTTCACTATGCGGCTATGGGCCTCGTCGTGAGTCACTCGGGGGTTGTTGCAGCCCACCACGCCAGCCACGCCCCGCAAACGTCCAGACATGATGGCGTCGTTCAGGGGTCGCAGGGACCCACGGTAGTAGCCACCAAGAGCGTAGCGGATGTATTCGTGAGAGAAACCTGGGACCAGGTCTTCTGTTGCGCTGGGGATGAAGATCGGGCCCCGGTTGGGGAAGTTGTCGATGGCGGACTTGACGATCTCTCTTGCGATCTGGGGAGCGCGGTGCTCGTCGAATTCTATGTGGGTGGCACCAGTAATCATCACCTTGGGCGAGGTCGTGATTATTTCGGTGTGGAAGCCCTCTGCCACTGCCACCAACCCCTGCATGATGCACTGGATATCCACCACCATGGCTTCCACAGCGCCGGTGAGTATGGCCAGTTCTTGGTCCAGGAAGTTCCCGGCGGAAGGCACACCCTGCCGCATCAACGTCTCGTTGGCGGTACAGCACATGCCTGCCAGGGTGATGCCTTTCGCCCCCTTGGATTTTGCGTACTCGATCATCTTGGGGTCGGAAACCGCGTCCACGATCATCTCGGAAAGAGTAGGTTCGTGGCCGTGTATGACTATATTGACTTCGTCTTCACTTAGCACGCCTAGACTTATCTCAGTGACCAGGGGGCTGGGGGTACCGAACAGGATATCGGAAACCTCCGTGGCCAGCATCGAACCTCCCCAACCATCGCCCAGAGCGGCACGCAAGCCTTGGTCGAGGATATGTTCTGCATCCTGGTCGTTGCCGATGTGCGTGCGATGCATGATTACCACTATTTCGCGATCGATGCCTCTCGGTGTGACGCCTGCTTTGTGCCAGACCTCCTGACGCTTCTTGGGAGCCCGAGCGACGAGAGCGAGTTCCCCCGATTGCTGCCCGAACTGCGCCAAGACCTTCTCGGCCACATCTAGCGCTATGTCCTCTTTGGTGCGGCCCTCCACCTCAACTTTCAGGTCACGAGCGACCTCTCTGAGCTTAAACTCATCCCTGATCTGGTACCCTGGAGCTTCGCCAGTGGCTACACCGTGCAGGACGAACGCCAGATCGCGCCCATGATCCGAGTGGGCCGCAGCTCCGGCCGCGATGGAGCGCACCAGGTTTCTGGCCGCCACTGTCTCAAGGGTGGCCCCGCAGATGCCAACCTGCCCGTCTTTGGTGAGACGGCACGGCCCCATAGCACAGTTCTTGCAGCACATCCCCTTGGACCCGATGGGGCAGGGCTTCATCTCATCTACACGGTCGAAGGCCGTGGAAACGCCCATTTCCGCAGCTTTTTCCAACATAATCTTCGCTGCGGGACTAACGGTCTTATCGCTTTTTGCCATTTGGCTCTCCTCTCAGTGAATCTCCTCTCGTACGTGGTCTCTGAACGGTCGGGCGAAGCATGGATTCGTGTCTTTCGACTCTAGTACATTCGGAAGTCGCCGGACATCTCGACATCCGCCGGATTGGTCTTGATAGAGCGGGGGCCGCACCCATACCAGGCTGGGTCACCCAGGTGGGACGGCTCTTCCTCGATCAGCTGTCGCTCCACTACGGGGTAGCCCGACTTCTCCAGAGCCTCGGTCAAAGCCTTCTTCGTCAGTTCCTTAGTGTGCTTGATGACTACTTCCTTGAACGCGGCGCTGGCTTGAACGTCCTGAACGCCCGGCAAGGCGCCAAGAGCGTCTCGCACTGCCGTAACGTGGTGATCGGCGTACATCAAGGGCACTGACAAGGTTGACACTGCCACTTTCATTCACCTCCTGTAAAGTTGACTACTCGGCTCCTATTTGTAATAGTAGCAGAAGCTGCTCAACTGTGCAACGGGATACCTGACCCCCAAGCACGAGCATCGGGGCGAACCGGCCTGGGACGGTCCGCCCCTGAAGTGGTCGGTATCAATCGTGTACGGTAACGCCATCATGCTCTGACACGATGGCGTGGCCTGCCTAGAAGAGACCGACGGTCCTGCCCGCCTCGTCGATGTCCACGTCAAAGAAGACAGGGCGGGACGGAAGGCCGGGCATCGTGCGCATCTCCCCGAGGAGCGGGTAGAGGAAGCCCGCGCCTACCGACGCTCTGATGTCACTGATGGGGAGGATGTAATCCTTGGGCACACCCTTCCACGCCGGGTCATGCGAGAGCGAGAGGTGAGTCTTGGCCATGTTCAGCGGTAGTTTGTCGTAGCCAAGCCTGGTGTAGAGCCTGACCTTCGCCTCTGCTTCAGAGGTGTAGTCTACGCCACTTGCTCCGTACACCTTGGTGGCGATGATCTCTATCTTGTCCTTGATGGGGATATCCAGGGGATAGAGGAACTTGAAATCGCTGGGCTTCTCGCAGGCCTTGACCACTGCTTCCGCCAGGGCCGCACCACCTTCGCCACCCTTGGCCCAGACGTTGCTCTCCACAGAGTCATCCGCTCCTGCGTCGAGGGCTGCCTTCCTCACCAACTCCACCTCGGCATCGGTATCCGCTGTGAAGCGATTGACGGCCACAACCACCGGGACACCGTACTGTCTGGCGATTCTGATGTTAGCCTTCAGGTTGTCCAGACCCTTCTCCAGCAGTTCGAGATTCTCTTGCTGGTACGCGGCATCGAGGGGCTTCCCTGCCACTACCTTCGGTCCGCCCCCGTGCATCTTGAGCGCCCTGATGGTGGCCGCCATAACCACGCAGTTGGGTATCAGACCGCTATATCGGCACTTGACGTCGAAGAACTTCTCCATCCCGCAGTCGGCGCCAAAGCCAGACTCAGTGACCAAGTAGCCATCTGAGACCATCTTGAGGCCGATCTTGTCGGCGATGATGGAGGAGTTGCCATGGGCGATGTTGGCGAACGGCCCAGCGTGCACGATGGCAGGGCTGTTCTCCAGAGTCTGCATCAGGTTGGGCATGAGGGCTTCCTTCATGAGCACCGTCATCGCACCAGCCACACCCAAGTCCTCGGCAGTCACAGGGTTTCTCTTCTTGTCTGTGCCGATGACAATCCTGCCCAGGCGTTTTCGGAGGTCTTGCAAGTCGGTGGTCAGGGCCAAGATAGCCATGACCTCTGAGGCGACGGTGATGTCGAAGCCCGACTCGCGGGGACGACCATCCCACTTGGTTCCCAGGCCCACGATCACGTTTCGCAGCGCGCGATCGTTGACATCCACGACCCGGTTCCAGGTGATGGTGTAGGGGTCGATGTCCAGCCTCTTGAGGCCCATGTTCGTGAGTTGCTCGTCGCTCAGCCTGTCCTCGTGCATAATGCGGGCATCTATGGCCGCGGCCAGGAGGTTGTGGGCTGCACCCACCGCATGTATGTCGCCCGTCAGATGGAGGTTGAAGTCCTCCATAGGCACGATCTGTGAGTACCCGCCGCCGGCCGCCCCGCCCTTGATGCCGAACGTGGGGCCTTGAGAGGGCTGCCGGATGACGGTGAGCACCTTCTTCTTGATGTAGTTCAGGCCCTGGCTCAGTCCGATGGTGGTCACGGTCTTTCCTTCACCCAGGGGTGTCGGAGTGATGGCTGTGACATCAATGTACTTGCCGTTGGGCTTGCCCTTGAACCTTTCCAGGACGTCCAGATGAATCTTGGCTTTGTACTTGCCGAAGAGATCCAGATCGTCCTCGGTGAGGCCCAGAATGCCGGCGATCTCCAGTATGGGCTTGAGCTTCGCCGCTTGGGCAATATCGAGATCCGAGGGTACTGCTGCCATTGTCTACCTCCTTCTTTGTTTGGTCTTTGTGCTACCTGCACACACAAACCGAGGCAGCGATCATCTCTGGCCCTGCCTCGATTATGTTACCCAGCCCGCGCGCTCTTGGTCTCCGCGTGCATGAAAGACTGTGTGGATGCTTGGTGTCCCAGACAGCGTCACTTCATGATCTCCGTCCTCTACTTAATTGCTGATTATAGTGCGGTTTGGAGCACTTGTCAAGTAGAAAACGCTCCAAGCTGCAAGAAGAGCATGAGGGATGCTGGAGCGGGGATTCCCAGAGAGTCCCATCTCGACCTCGAGAAGCGATCGAGTGGCACCGCACGTCTCCATCAAGCCACCGGGGGTATGGTAGGGTCGCGCTGCCAGCGGGCTATCCTCCATCGTGGAAGTCCCTTCTGTGGCGGTTTCTCATTCCTCCGGATCGTACCCGGGAGGGAGCACCCCTCCCTGGCACTCGATGGCTTCCCGAACCCTGGCCACGCACGCGGCGGGCGAGCGAGCCAGATTCCGAGTGTCCAGGCGAAGGACGGTCCAGCCCTGAGCTGCCAGATCATACTCATCTATCCGTCCCTCCTCACGCACGACACGAACGTTCTGCACCAACTGCTCGCCCTCCAAACAGATGGCGATCTTGCCCTGCCTGCACAGTATGGCGAAGTCTACCGTGTACCCTTCTTCGTCTTCTCTGAGAGGGTAGCGGCGTTCGGCGCTGATGCCGTTGTCCTTGAAGGCCTGCCACAGTCGCTCTTCGTCCGGCCTGCCGCACCACAGGTCATTGATCTCCTGTGCCTGGAGCAGGCGTTCCAGAGTGGTGGGGATGAATGTGATGCGCCGCAAACGGTGGCTTGGAATCGGTCGCGGCAGGCGGCGCAGCGCTCCGATCTCGATCTTGTAGTAGAGAGCGTCTGCCCGGGGATGGTCCGGCTCGCTGGGCAGTAGACTCCGCCTGGTGATCACGCGGTAGCGTCTGACGGGTGCATAGTAGTTGACCACCCAGCGCTCGTCGGAGAAGGCCTTGGTGTGATAGAAGGCCAGGTAGTCCGCGCCCACACGCGCTGGTGCCCGCTGATAGGGTATGCGGTACCAGCCCTGGTCGCGCGCGATGTGGAAATCTCGCTCGTTGTTCATCACCGCAACCAGCACGCGACTGGAGTGGGCAGGGCGATCTTCCCTGGGCTTGTTCATATCGCTACTCCGCAAGTTCGTGGGGAGCAAAGCGAGCAAGCTGCTCGCGAAGATGGAGCAGGGCCAGGTCTTTGGCCTTGACCTCCAACATGACATCGAAGTCGCGAAGAGAGTAGCTCCTGGCCTCCTGGACGAAATCGGAAAACTGGAAAGGGTCCACGAAGTCAGCGTGCTGGTGGGGGCGAGGCGCGCGAAGTAGGTGGTCGACACCCTCGCCGCTGGAGCTCTTGCGCTCTATGAGGCGCATAGCCGTGCGCGGCGAACTGAAGTGGACCTTGGGTGTGACGTCAGGCGGCCAGCTTTGGAGGCACGTCTCCAGGGCTTCCCTGAGTCCCATACCCTGTGGGTTGTGATTCAGGTGGTGGAGGTGGTCGAAGACCAAGGGCAGGCCGGTCTGCCGGTTGATCCACGAGATGTCGGCCACCGAGAACCGCTTGTCATCGTTCTCCAGGGCCAATCGTCGTCGGACCGGAGCGGGAAGGCTTTCGTACCGCTCCACGAACCGCGCCAGGGCCCTGTCCTTGTCCCCATAGGCCCCTCCTACGTGGGTCACCACCACCGCCTCTGGACCGAGGTCCATACGATCGAGGATACTGGCATGCGCCTCGGCCTGTCGCGTGGACTGTGCGGCGATCCTCTCGTCCTCGGCGTTTAAGATGCTGACCAGCGGGAGGTGGAAGGAGAGGCGTAGGCGGAGGTCGTTCGCCATCTTGCCCACCACGGCCAACTCCTCCCAGCACTCCTCGATCTGGTCATGGAACTGGGGCATATCGGGATGGGTCACGTAAGGGGCCAGGTCGGAAGCCAAGCGATACATGCGGATATCCTGCCTGTTGAGATAGACGAAGACGTCACGCAGGTAGGCCAGGCTGACGCTGAGATGCGGTTGGTTCTGCCAGCGCCTGCTGTCGTGGGACTTGAGTCCTGGTTGCCCCAGGACCTTGACGGGGAATCCAAGTAGCATGAGTACGTCTCTGCTGCGGCCTGTTCTGTCGCCCTCAGGATGCCAAGGCTATTGTAGCTGAGGGTGAAGTGAGAGACAAGATCATGGCTCAGATAGGGTTGCCAGGAACCTCAAAAGGTTGTATAATGCGTGGTGCAGTATGCAAGAAACCATCGTTGGGCTGCGAGCGACCTGCGCGCAGAGGTGCTTCGGGGCGTGATTGTTCGTGGGCAGAGCAGCGATGGGTTCGGAGTTGCGTTTTTCCCCTTGGCGTTTCCGATAAGACTTTTGTTGGGCGGAGCGTCGCGGAACGCGATAGAGACGCGGGATGGAAACACGCCTGCGCAGGCGAGGAGTCGAGATGGAGAAGCAATTGGAGAACGCGAAGACGACGGCCAGTGGCCCTTTGACCAAGCCTCTGTCCGTTGATGATCTGGGAGTCTCGAAGAGTCTGCTGATAGATCTCGCCCTGAAGATCCTGTACTTCGAAGGGGAGACGGATGGCTCGCAGATCGCGGACACCATGAAGACCCCGCTCCCTGTGGTGGTGGACATCCTGGACATGCTGCGCAGGGAGAAGCTGTGTACCGTGCTGGGCAGCGAGAGAGCCGTGGTGCCGGTCTATCGTTATGGTATCACCGAAGCGGGGATCTCCCGGGCTCGGGAGGCTCTGTCGCGAAATGAGTACGTGGGGCCGGTACCTGTGTCTCTGGATGGATACGTGGAGATCGTGAAGAGACAGAGCGTGGGTATGGCCTGCTCCGTCATCAGACGCGAAGACCTGGAGCGCGCTCTGGAAGAGTTGGTGGTGAGCCCGTCGGTGATCAACCAGCTCGGACCCGCGCTGAACTCGGGCCAGCCGATACTCCTGTATGGGGCACCGGGCAACGGCAAGACCTACATCGCGCAGAACATCGTGAACTTGGTTCTGGGCAGCATCTTCGTCCCCTACGCGTGTGAAGTCGAAGGCCAGTTGATCAAGGTCTACGACAACGAGTATCACCAACCGGTGGATGGCGGGACAGAGGGCAGGGACGTTGATCGTGATGCTCGCTGGGCCCTCTGTAAGCGTCCCGTGGTCATGGTAGGGGGTGAGCTCACCCTCAGCTCGCTGGGCCTGATCTTCGATCCCATCTCCAAGTGCCACGAGGCCTCGCTACAGATGAAGGCCAACGGCGGCATCTTCTTCATCGACGATTTCGGCAGGCAGTTGCTGCTCCCGGAGGAGCTACTCAACCGATGGATCGTGCCCCTGGAGGGGCAGGTCGACTATCTGGCGCTACACACGGGCAAGCAGATCCAGATACCCTTCGATTCGTTGGTCATCTTCTCCACCAATCTCGATCCGGGGATGCTTGACGAGGCGTTCCTGAGACGCATTCCTCACAAGGTCATGATTCCCAACCCCACACTGTACGAGTACTACTACCTGTTTGAGAGGGTGTGCAAGGCCAAGGCTGTGGTTTTCGACAAGGACGGGTTCTCGTATCTGGTGGACAAGTATTACAGGAAGGCCAATCGACCGCTGAGGTCTTGCCATCCGCGGGACCTGGTGGAGCAGATCACCACCATCGCGCGCTACAACGAAGAGGAGCCCTCGCTGACGACCTCGTACATAGATCAGGCTTGCAGGAACTACTTCGTGCAGGGCGCCGGCAACGGGCCCGAGCGGTCCTAGCGTAGGTGAGGTGTCCGTCACGAGCCTAGCTGCCGGCGTCCGGCGATGGGCGATGAGAGAAGAAGGGGTCACTGGTCCCAGGTAGGGCGGTGGCCCCTTTTGGGGACTACAGATGGCGGAAGACAAGGCCGAGCTGACCGAGCGCGAGCTGGAGATAGTGCGCGCCGTGGCCACGGGTGCCACCAATCAGCAGATCGCGCAAGAGCTGATGATCAGCGTAAACACGGTCAAGGTTCACCTCAAGAACATCTTCGTCAAGCTGGAGATCCAGTCCAGGACGGAGGTGGCGCTCCACGCCGTGAGGGAGGGGTTGATCGAGGTGGAGCGGCCGCTGGCGCCTGAAGAGGTGGTGGGCGAGGCGGAGCCACTGGGCCACGAGACGATCCCGCGGTGGAAGCGGTTGACGCTGGTACTGGCAGCGGCGATCGCGGCGCTGCTGGTGTGGCTGCCGCGAGTCGAGCAGGCGCCGGCGTCAGCGCCAGCCAGCGAATTCGTGGACGTGGCGGGTTCGGCGCGCATGACGGGGCCCGAGTTGCAGGTGCAGCGCTGGGAAGCGATGGTTCCATTGCCCACCGCTCGGAGTCGGCTGGCTGCGGTGTACGATGGGGGACAGATCTACACCATCGCCGGCGATACTGCTGAGGGCGTCACGGGTGTGGTGGAGGTCTACGATCTCTCCGCCAACAGTTGGCGTACCAGGGCCACCAAGCCCACGGCGGTGCACAATGCCGGGGCGGCAGTGATAGGGGGAAAGATATACGTTCCGGGCGGGTACTCCGCTGAGGGCAGGGTCATCGCCGACCTGGAGATCTACGATCCCCAGGAAGACTCGTGGGCGCGTGGAGCCTCCATGCCGGTGGGGCTGTGCGCCTACGCCATCGCGGTCGTCGAGAACAAGCTGTACCTCTTCGGTGGATGGGACGGCCTGAAATACGTGGCCTCCACGTACGAGTACGATCCGTTGTCCGACGCGTGGACCGAGAAGACTCCGATGCCCTCCGCACGAGGGTTCTCCGCAGCGGGTGTGGTCCAGGACCGGGTCTACGTGGTGGGCGGCTACGATGGACAGCAGGAGCTCGACCTGGTGCAAAGGTACGACCCGTCCGTAGAGGCCGCGGGCGATCCGTGGTTGGAGTTGGCGCCCATGAACGTGCCGCGCGGTGGGTTGGGGGTGGCGACCATCGCGGGCAGCCTCTACGCCATCGGCGGGGGTTGGGACGGCTACCTGGCCTTCAACGAGCGGTACGACCCCCGGTCCAACGAGTGGTCGACCGTGGAGACACCGGTGTTTGGGGAGTGGAGAAACCTGGCGGTGGTGGCCAGCGAGACGAGGATCTATGCGCTGGGCGGCTGGAGCCGCGACTTCGTGGATACCAACTACGAGTACATGGCGCTGTTTACATACTATCTCCCCGAGGTCCGGTAGAGCGCGTTCTCCCACGGGGCGAGTCGCATGTGCTTGACATAACGACGCCCAAGAGGCAGCAAGGCCCGGAGTCCCCGGCACGGGCGGAGAGAGAGCAGGGCAGGGGATGTTGGGCGGCTGCGGTTGACAGCAGTGAAGATGCGGAGTATAATATCGAATGAGTGCGGCCCGCTAGCTCAATCTGGCAGAGCAGCTGACTCTTAATCAGTAGGTTCAAGGTTCGAATCCTTGGCGGGTCACCACAGGAGACCCTTGGGAGGCTGAGCTTCCCGAGGGTTTCTTCGTGTTCTTGGCGCCGAGTGCG
>DAOUEW010000112.1:0-15418 GCA_034430275.1 Anaerolineae bacterium
TGGGAGAGGAGAGGCCCTCCATCGACGAACCGGGCGCCCATGGCGTGCTCCTCCAGCAGCCGCAGCTCCAGCACGCGCATGGCCAGGTGCTCCACTCCGATCACCTTGCCCTCCAGGCGCAGGTCGGCAGCCGCCTGCCGGAAGGCCGGACCCGGTCCCTCTTGATCGGAATAGCCGTAGAAAGAGGCCTCGGTAGCCAGGTTGCCCCGCGCGCGCGGAGCTTCCAGTTCGGGTAGCACGAAGCCCGCCCGCCCGTCCAGAGGAAAGAGCGCCAGCGTGACCCGCTCGCTGGTGTGCATCTCCAGCCCGGTCAGGTAGCGGAGATTGGCCCCTGGGACGATAGCCAACACGTCCACGTGGCTGTCTTGCTGGGCGCGTGAGAGCCGATCCAGTCGGGTGCCATGTGTATTATTCATAGTGCTACATTCTATCATAGGCTCGACTCGGTGACGAGTGAGCTTGGGAGGATGTGCATGGAAGATTCGGTATCTGAATCGGCTTGCCCTTTTCCCCGAGAGAGGGTATAATCGTTCCGTGAAGAGGCTGGGCATTCTCAAAATGGGCCTATACTATTGGCGCTTCATGTTTAGTGGCTGCATAGGAGCCGTCATAGCTCGCTATACCCAAACGGGGATAGCGAGTTTTGTTTTGGCCGTCGGGTGAGCGACTCGATGTCAGTGGGGGAAAGGAGTCTGGAAGATGGCAACCTCCTGGGAATACCGCTACGCTCAGCGCATGAAGGGTATGCAGAGCTCCGTCGTTAGGGAGATACTGAAGGTCACCAGTCAGCCTGATATGATCTCCTTCGCTGGAGGGATGCCAGCACCGGAGCTATTCCCGCTCCAAGAAATCGAGGAAGCATGTGTCAAGGTGCTGAGGGAGCAGGGGTCCAGCGCCTTGCAGTACAGTATCAGCGAGGGGTACGTGCCTCTACGCGAGTTCATCGTGCAGAAGATGAGCCGGTATGGTATCGTGGCCAGTGTGGACAACGTGCTCATCACCACGGGTTCTCAGCAAGGGCTGGACCTGGTGTCGAAAGTGCTCCTGGATCCGGGGGAGGTGATCATCATCGAGGCGCCCACGTTCGTAGGGGCTCTACAGTCCTTCAGGGCCTACGAGGCTTCCTATGCCAGTGTGCCGCTCGACGACGATGGGATGTTGGTCGATGTGCTGGAACAAAAGATCGTGGAGACCCATCCCAAGTTCATGTACGTGCTGCCCAACTTCCAGAACCCGGCCGGCGTCACGCTGTCCAGGGAGAGGCGTGAGAGGCTGGTGTCGTTGGCCCGCCAGTATGGTGTGCCTATTCTGGAGGACGACCCCTACGGTGAACTCCGGTTCGAGGGCGAGAACATCGAACCGCTGGTCGTGATCAGTGCTAAGCAGAATGGCCAGCAGTCAGGCTACTTCGAGGGTGACGTCATCTACATGAGCACCTTCTCCAAGACCCTTTCTCCGGGCTTGCGGCTGGGTTGGCTGGTGGCACCGGTCGAGGTGGTCGAGAAGCTGGTCCAGGCCAAGCAAGGAGCAGACCTGCACACCAGCACCTTCGACCAGATGATGGCCTACGAGGTGATGGCCAACGGCTTCCTCGACCAGCACGTCTTGGAGATTCGCGAGACGTATCGGCAGCGTCGCGACGCCATGCTGGCGGCTCTGGATCGCCACTTCCCGGACGGTGTCACCTGGACGCATCCACAGGGGGGACTCTTCCTGTGGGTGAAGCTGCCAGACGGCGTAGACTGCGGCGATGTGCTCCGCGAAGCCATCGAACAGAAGGTCGCCTTCGTCCCAGGCACGGCCTTCTACGCTGACGGACGGGGCCACGATGCCTTTCGCGTCACCTTTGCCACTTGCTCGACGGACCAGATCGATGAGGGCATCAAACGATTGGGCAAGGCCATCTCTAGGAGGGTCAAGCAAGCTGCCTGATCGCGTTCTCGAGTAGACGACACTCCTGTGGTGTAGCGGCCCGTCTCTTAGGCGATCGGGCCGCTACTGTGTTATCATAGTATAGGAGCAAGTCTTCACCTACGGAGTACAACGCAGATGAGCAGATTGGACCTGGTGATCCTGCATCCCCCCAGTGTGTATGACTTCCGCCGGCAGCCCAAGCTCTATGGCCCGGTCAGCGAGGTAGTCCCTTCTACCCCGGTGTTCGAGATGTACCCTTTCGGGTTTGCCACACTGGCTAGCTACCTGCACGAGCAGGGATACCGCTCGCGCATCGTAAATCTGGGGCTGCGCATGATCAACGATCCCTCCTTCGATGCCGAGGGGTTCATTGGAAGGTTGCGCCCTGGGGCTTTCGGTATCGGTTTGCACTGGCTGTGCCACGCACAGGGCGCCATCGAGACAGCTAGACTGGCCAAACGCCTCCATCCCGACACGCCAGTCATCTTCGGTGGCTTTTCCTCCACTTACTACCACGAACAACTCATGGACTACCCCGAGGTGGATTACGTTCTGCGCGGCGATTCCACGGAAGCGCCTCTGGCGAAGCTCCTGTCGCATCTCAGGGAGGGCAGTGAGCCCCACGATGTGCCCAACCTGACCTGGCGGGATACTTCGGGTGAGGTGCGGGTGAACCCTCTCACCAACGTTCCGGAGACGCTCGAGGTGCGGCCTATAGATCACGCTTTCATGGTCCGCACTGTGCTCAGGGATCGAGACCTGAGCAGCAACCTGCCCTTCAGGGACTGGCTGGAGTACCCTATGGGCTCGGGGATCACCTGTCGCGGTTGTACACACAACTGCGTCACCTGCGGCGGCTCGGAGTATGCCTTCAGGCGTTTCTTCGGGCGGGAGAAGGCTGCCTTCCGTGCGCCCGAGGCTCTCGCCGAGGACGTGAAGAACATCCGCGGCTTCGGCAAGGGCTTCTTGATGGTGGTGGGTGACATCAGGCAGGCAGGCATGGGGTACGCGCAGCGGTTCCTCGATGCCATGGCGGTGATGAACGATCCCCTCACTCTGGAGCTATTCACCCCCGCCACGGCCGACTTCCTTCAGCGTGTGGGTGATGCCCTTCCCAACTTCTCACTGGAGATCTCGTTGGAATCCCACGACGAAGAGGTGCGACGCGCCTTCGGCAAGCACTACTCCAACGAGGCCGTGGAAAGAACCATCGAGTCGGCCTACTCTGCCGGCTGCAAGCGACTGGACATCTACTTCATGATCGGTCTTCCCAAGCAGACGCGCCAGTCGGTGATGGACACGGTGGCCTATTGTGGGGAGCTCCTGGACAGATATGGCCGGGATGGGAGGTTGCATCTCTTCGTCTCCCCACTGGCACCATTCCTGGACCCCGGCAGTATGGCGTTCGAGGAGCCTGAGCGACACGGCTATCGGATCTTCCACCGCACTCTCGAGGAGCACCGGCGCGCCTTGCTCAGCCCTAGCTGGAAGTACGTGCTCAACTACGAGACGGAGTGGATGACGCGCGAAGACATCGTCCTCAGCAGCTACGAGGCCAGCCTGGAGTTGAACCGCATCAAGCTCCGTCACGGGCTGATGAGCGCCCAGGAGGTGGAGAAGGCGGAGCAGCGAACGTCCCAGGCCCTGAGATTGCTGGAGATATTGGACCAAGTGGGCGAGGGAGAGACCGCGAGGTTGGAAGAGTTGAGGCCGCAGTTGGAGAGGACGAACGCCATCGTCGCGCGACCCTGGAACGACTGGGAACTGGGGCTGCGCCTGGGGCAGTGGAACCTTGTGAAGCAGGGGTTCTACCTGGTCAGCCAGGGGATCGCCGCCTTGGTCAGTATGCTGCGTGCGAGCTTCGGAGGAGGCAGCAAAGCACAGACTGGCCAGATCACGGGCGTCTCGTCGGGCAGTGAATAGGACAAGTCTATGAGAGACGTGTTTGAGGAGATAGAAAGCTGCGTTCGCAGCGAGAAGAAGACCGCCACGGCCACCGTGGTCACGACGCAAGGGTCCACCCCTCGGGAGGTGGGAGCCAAGATGGTCATCCGGACCTCCGGCGAGACCACGGGCACTATTGGAGGAGGCTGTGGAGAAGCCGAGGCCTGGCAGGCGGCTATGGAAACCCTCAAGGATGGGCGGCGCCGCATGCTGACCCTGGACCTGACCGCAGACGTCTCGCTGGACACGGAGATGGTCTGCGGCGGGGTGATGGAGGTCTTCGTCGATCTCTGGGATGACCGGGACCTGGAAATGCTGCAAGCGGCCGTGGGGGCCATGGAGGAGGATGGAAGATTCGCCGTGCTGACGCCGCTCACCACTGACGAATCACATCCGCACGAGTTGATCCTTGGTGACGGCCGGGCTGTTGGCGGGCTGGGCGATCAAAGCCTGGACGCCAGGGTCACCTCGCAGGCGCTGGAAGCCCTCCGGGAGGGAGTCTCGCGAACGATACCAGGCACGGAAACTCTGCCAGCGGTCTTCATCGACGTGCAGGTCGCTCCGCCAACGCTGCTCATTGCTGGCGGGGGCCACATCGCGGTCCCGCTAGCCAGGATGGGCGCGATGCTGGGCTTCAGGGTGGTAGTGGTGGACGACCGGCCGATCTTCGCCAACGAGGAGCGCTTTCCTGACGCCGACGAAGTGATCGCTGCCCCCTTCGGTGAGACGTTGGCCGGCTATCCTCTGGACGACCGCACCTACGTGACGATCATGACCAGGGGCCACGCCCACGACCTGGAGTGCCTGTCCGAGGTGATCGACAAGCCTGTAGCGTACATAGGGATGATCGGCAGCCGCCGCCGTTCGAGCGGCGTCCTGGATCTGGTGAGGGAGAGAGGGTACTCAGGGGAATTGCTGGCTCGCGTTCACGCCCCCATCGGGCTGGACATCGGAGCGCGCACCCCCGAGGAGATCGCGGTCAGCGTCATCGCGGAGGTGGTGCAGGCGAGGCGCGGAGGCACGGGCCGGTCGCTATCGGGCGGAGAGGAGACAAGCTGACGTAGCTCTACCCAGACTTCCGAGGCCAAGAACCTCCGAGGTCTCCTATGAGTCTTCCGGACGCGGTATGCCTTTCCCCTCCAGCAGTTCGTCGCTGAACCCCAGATCCTTGCCGATCTCCCACGTGAAGTACTGGTCCAACACTTCCTGTGGGTAGATCTCGCGCATGGCCTCGTACCAGGTGAGGCCGTCCATACGCTGGTAGTGCCAGTATTCGACGCCGTTGGAGTCCCTACGCCAATTGTAGTCTTCCTCGTCATAGGAGGCGATGCGTTCCCAGCCGTGCCGCTCCGCCAGTGCGGTGAAGTCCTCGTAGTAGCCGTCGGGGACCGGCCGAAACCTTCCTCCCTGGGCATAGCCCTCGGGGTCGGCCTCGGGCACGATGCGCCACCAGTACTGCCAGGGACGCGCCTTCAACGGCTCTCCCTGTGTCCCATCCTGGGCAGCGCACTTGATGAGCAGGCGCCAGTACAACTTCTCGCCGATGTCCTCTCGCAGCCACTCCAGACGCTGTCCTCCATCCTCGTCCAGCAGCTCGAAGCGTAGATCGAAGGCACGCCCCGTCTTGTGCCAACTGAAGACGCTGTAAAGGGTGCGTTGCAGCCCAATGTTTCTTTTGGCGTCGCTGAGCAAGGCCAGGTAGTCGAATCCCGTTCGCTCGCGGACCTCCGCCCTGAGGGCGTTGTACGAATCGTCCACCCGGTCGTTGAGACGGGTGTCGCCTCCGGTGACGCCGGGCAACTCAACCAGTGCATAGAGGCCATCGTTCTCCTCGGGGTCGGAGACGAGGACTGGGGTCGGAGTGGCGGGTTCCTGGGCCGGCTGTCTATCTACGAGTGGAACCCGATGGTTGGTGATCACGGGATTGTTCTCGTGCGCTTTGCTCAAGCTCCATGCTGTGGCCTGGCCCGTCTGCACGTCGATCGTGCACAGGTCATAATGGCCACTTCGATACTCGTGGTAGACCTCGAAGGACTCACCCTGATCGTAGGTGGCACAGACGATCTCCTGGCCGTCGGGCGACCAGGTGGGTGCCCAGTCATTAACCTCGTTGTTGCTCAACCTGGTCTGATCCTGCCCATCGGCATCCATGAGATAGATCTCTGGGGCGTAGCCATCGCGGTAAGAGACGAAGGCCAGGCTCTCTCCGTCGGGCGACCATGCAGGATACTCATCGTCCTCGGGCGAACTGGTGAGGTTCCGTAAACCTGAGCCATCAACACCCACGACGTAGATCTCTTTGTCCCCGTCGCGCCATGAGGTGAAGGCGATGTGCTCTCCGTCGGGGGACCAGGCAGGCGCGTAGTCGCCCCCTGGATCGTGTGTCAGCCGCGTGAGCTGGAGAGCGTCGATCTCCAGGGCGTAGATCTCCCAGTTTCCATCGCGAAAGCTTTCGAAGGCGATGTGCTTTCCATCGGGGGACCAGGCCGGTGCCCCGTCGAAAGCCAGGTTCTCGGTCAGCCGAGCCACCTCGCCGCTCTCCAGGTCCAGTAGATAGAGGTCCCAGTTTCCGTCCCGGTGGGATTCGAAAGCGACCTGGGTGCCATCGGGGGAGAGGGCGGGGTTGCGGTCCTCAGCAGGATGCTGCGAGAGGTTGTACTCCTTCGAGGATTCCAGATCCAGAAGGTAGATCTCCCAATTGCCCTCCCTGTCGGTCTGGTAGATCATGGACATGGCTCCTCCGAGAGGTGTCGGAGTCGGTGGCGGCAGGGTGGGCGATGGCGCGGCTGTCGGTGCGGGTGAGGGTGCCAGGGTAGGTGTGCCCGGGTTACTGCAAGCGCTGGTTTGTATCAGAAGGATACTCAGCGCGAGGAAAAGAGCGAGTCGCCTCGAGTCAGCGGTCGATGCTCGCCGCAGTCTGGCTATCATTCCTGATCAGGTATGTTGAAGAAGGTGTAGGTGGCATAGGAGACGTCCTCGAACACGGGCTGGCTGAGAGCCCAGACCAGCCAGTCTGTTGGAGCGTACTGGAACTGGACCAGGACGTAGTCGCCTCCGTCGGAGAAGACGACACCAGCGTCGGCGTGGGTGTCGTAGGCAAAGCCATGCTTGTGGGCCAGGGGAACGTCCTCGGGTATCCCTGCGCCGATCATGGTTCGTACGGGGTTCTGTCTCAAGTCGTCCAGTATCGACTGGCAACTCTCCGCAGAGATGCGTCCCTCGTACTCCTCCAACAGCCTGCCCTCTCCCTGGCTACAGTCGTAGATCATCTCCAGGAGCACACCCATGTCGTGAGCGGAGGTCTGGATCAAGGGGTCTGGATTGGCCGAGACTGGCCCCTGGAGAAGAGGCAGCTTCGCCAGACCGGGCCCACGGAGTGCACCTTCGGTTTCCAGGCGGTAAGGCTCCCGGACGAACGTCGCGGTCAGGCCCAGTTCGTCCATCCGGGCGTTGACCCTTCTGCATCCCTCGTACTGACTCCCCTCGCCGATGAGCTCCAACAGCAGATTGGCCCAGTAGTTGCTGCCCGTGGGGTCGGTGACCAGCTTGAGCATGAAGTCCTGGGTCTCCTCATCGAGCTCAGTGCCCTCCGCGTGGAGGTACGTCTCCAGCAGAATGCCGATCTTGACCACGCTCATACCCGAGTACACGATGTTGGGGTTGATCTCTATGCTGGTGTCGGTGGCTGGATCCGAGACGTAGAGGCTGACCATGCCTGCGAACTCGTCTATACGATGCTGCAGCATGCTGCGCAGCATCTCCATATCGGGAGGAGCTGGCTCCAGCGTGTCCACCACCAGGGCCACTTTTCTCTCGTCGAGGGAGAGGAGGCTGCTCTCCACGAGGGGCAGGGAAGCTGTGACGTCCAGCCTTCTCCCCTGTTTGCCCGGCCGGAAGGAGAGAGTGTCGGTGATGGCCTGTACCTCTCTCAGGGGTTGATCCTTGTCCGTGGCGATCTCGTCCAGGAACTCCTCCAGTAACTGCGGCTGATAGGCATACAACAGCGGGATGTCCTCGGGCACCGGTCTCAGGCCCTCCCTGAGGAACTTGAGGTAGCCATCCCAGAACTGTGTTTGCTCCCCGCGACCGAGCTGATGGGCCTGCTCCACCATGTCGTCGATGAAGAACTGCATCTGGACGTCGCTGGGCAAGAGCACGATGGTGTCCGTAACGTACTGTAGAGCGATGGGTTGGCTCAGGGGCGCCACGATCTGCTCTTCCAGCGTATGGCGAGCCTGATCCCTGGTTTGGCCCTGGAGCGAAATGCCGGCCGCCGAGACTCCTGGATAGATCGCTTCGCGGTAGCTGTCGTACTCGTGGAGCTTGTAGGCCAGGAAGGCCACGACCCCCAACACCAGGAGCAAGAAGATGGTTATGCCTATCTGAAGCTTACGCACGTGCACCTCGTGACGACTTGGCCCGCAGGAGAAGCAACTCGACCTGCCTCAGGCCGAGAGGATTATATTGTGCCGCTGGAAGCGTTGTCAAGCGCCCGTCCCGAAGGCTCTGTCGAGCCACCGCTTCACCTCGGGAGAGCGGAGATACTGGCCCAGGTAACCTTCCCCGATACGTATCTCGAGATGGAGATGCATCTCCAGTCCTTGTCCATAGTACGAAGCGGGTGTGCCTGAGTTGCCGACGTATCCGACCACCTGGCCCCGCCCTACATGGTCTCCCAGCATCAAGTCCTCGGCCACCGCGCTCAGATGGCAGTAGCGGGTGACCAGCCCCTCACCGTGATCGATCCACACCTGGCGACCTCGGAGGACGTCCAGGGTCTCCGCTGGGGTGTGAAAGACCGCTGCGGCGTGGGCCAGCAGGGCCTCCATTTCGTTGGCGCTGGGCGGCGAATAGTCCACGTCGATCCTGACAATCTCCCCGGCGGCGACGCTCAACACCGGCGTGGTCGCGGTCACCGGCTCGCCGGCCGCCCAGTAGAAATCGATACCTTCGTGCACTCCGTAGCGGTAGGGGCGGGGCGCCCCGGGAAGGCGGAAGGAGAGGTTGGAGAGCGCGGTGCCTTCGATGGGTAGAGCCAAGGGTGGCAGTAGCTCCAGCACGCGTATGTTGTGAGGCGGCAGGTAAGCCAGTGAAACAGCAGGTTCCGTGGTTGTCGCCACCTCGGGGTTTTCCAGCGGCTCGCGTGGATAGACGTAGATGACATCCCCTGAGGCCAAGTACAGCTTTTGCTGCTCGGCGTACAGGGCGTGAATCTCAACCTCCTCTGTATCCAGAAGATACTCCCGCACCAGGCTGCCCGAGACGGTGTCCAGTGCAGAGACGCGCTGGTGATCCTGATCGAGGACATACAACTGCCCATCGGTTCCTCGATCGAGGAAGAGCAGCGCGGGGTGCGTCAGGTCCGAGGGTGGCTCGAAGTCCGGGTCGGGCGCGAGAGGCTCTCCACTCAACCTGTAGAGGCGCAGCGGCCCGCGATATCCGTCCTCGGCGAGGACGAAGAGGTCCTGCCCCACGGCCAGGTCGGCGCTCTCCCGCAGGTCCAGACCTAGATCCAGCGTTTCTGCCTGGCCTTGCTGCTGGTGCCAGATCTGGCCCAGGTTCGTATCCAGCAGGTAGAACCCGTCTTCAGCGGCGCTGATGGTGAGCAAGTACTGGCTGGAGCTGGCGCCTGGGGCGTTGGCGAGAAGCTCCACGCGCCAGGCATGGTCCTCGGGCGTGTAGCGAAACACGTTGCCGGCCCGGTCCAACAGAAGCAGGGCCTTCTCCCCCTCCGAGAGGGCAACGTCGCTGAGCTCTTGCACGGGAACGCCATCCACCTCGTTGTCGGGGGGCTGAATGGCCTGGCACGAAGGCGCTGTGCCCAGGGTGACCCTTTTCAGTTGGCCCGTGTCCAGCACGTAGGCATCACCCTCCAGCAGCACGAGCCTCAGTGGATACGTCAGGCACTCAGGACCCAGGTGGTAGGCCGTCGTATTCTCGGCATCGAGAACCACAGTCCCGCTGGCCTGGATGGTTGGGGTGGGGGCTAGCGGTGTCGGTGTGGAGGTGGGGGTAGGGGATGGATGGGTCAGGGCAGTGGCTACCGGGGTGGGGCTCGCAGGTGAGGGAGAAGGGATAGCCGCCGGATGGATGGTGATGGGATTGCTGGCCAGGGCGCGGCCCGCGAGTATGGAGGCCAGGAAAAGAAAGAGGGCGAGGAAAGAGGGCCCGAGCCGCCTAGGGGCCAAAGTACTCCTCCGTCAAAGAGGAGATGTCCACAGCGGTGTGCCGGTTCAGAATGGCGAAGAAGTCTTTGCTGGTGCTCAGTTGCTGTCCCTGGCTCTCGTAGTAGTCGCGCAGGAAGGCGAAGAACTCCTCGTCGCCCATGCGCTCCCTCAAGTCTCTGAAAAACAGGGATCCGCGTCGGTAGACAGCATTGAGATAGGTCCGGCCATCCATGAAGGCATAGATGGGCCGGTCGATCTCCCCAGTGGGGCGGTAGCTGTCTACTTCCACATCCCACCACCACTCCAGGTACTCCGGATGCATCTGCTCGTAGTACAGCAGCGAGCTGTAGTTGGCGAGGGCCTCGTCGAGCCATGGCTCCCTGACCTGGTCGTTGCCCACCACTCCATACCACCATTGGTGCGCTGCCTCGTGAGCAAGCAGCGAAACCATGGTGCTGCGATAGCCGCCGGCGTGGTCGGCGTACCAGTCGTCTCCCACGAACGTGAGGCCCGAGAACTCCAGGGCTCCTGCGAAGTCCACCTCGGCGATCCGATAGCTGGAATAGGGGTAGGGACCAAAGAGCGCTTCGAAGGCCAGCAGCGCCTCGGCGGAGGCAACGAGGGCCTCGGAGCCGCTCCGCTCGTGCTGGGGGAGGAAGTAGGAGGATACCGTGATGTGCCCCGCCTCTTGGGTCAACACCGAGTACTGGTCGCTGGCGGTGAAGGCGAAGGAACGGACTTCGGAAGCCGTATAGCGCCAGCGGTTGCCGAACTGCTCTTCGTCGCCGGTGCCCGCGATCACGACCTGAGAGGGGGCCACGATCTCCACCTCGTAGTCAGCGACCTCAGTCACGTAGGGATCGCCCACAATGTGATAGGCGAAGGCGTTCCATCCCTGCCCCTGCTTGTAGGGCACCAGCACGGGGTACCAGTTGCCTACCGCCATTATGCGGTCCGAGTATCCCAGACTGCCGTTGCTCCACTCGAGATAGGGGTTCATACGGGGGAGATCGAGAGAGAACTCCAGGAACAGGGTTACCTCTTCCTCCGGGTCCAGGGGGGTGGAAAGGCTCACGCGCAGGCCGGTCCCATTGAGGGCGTACTCCAACTCTGGTACTTCTGCGTCTTCCGTCGGTGGCTCCGTACTCACGCTCTCCAGAAGGAATATGTCTTCCGTGTGGTTGGAAAACACATTGAAGACCATCTCGTCCAGTGTGTCTCCGGTGCTGTTGACGAAGTCCAGTCGCTGGCTGGCGTTCAGGCTGTGACCCTCGTAGTCGAGGCTCACCTCGAGCACGTAGCTCGGTATCGTGCGGACCTGCACGATCCTGGTGGCGGTCGGCGTGGGTGAGGATGTCGGAGCCGGTGATGCTTGTCTCGACGCGACGTACAGCCCCATGACGCCCACGATGACGACGATGAAGACGACGATCAGGACGTTGATCACAGACCACGGGCTGAGGGAACGCGGTCTGGGCATCGCAAGACGCCGCGAGGCCCTCTTGGGCGCCGCGTCGTAGTACTCCAGCATCTCCTCAGGGTCTAGCCCCAGGTCCAGCGCGTACGTCCGGATGAAGCCCCTGATCTGGCTCTCACTGGCGAACTCCGCGAAGTGCTCTTTCTCCAGGGCAGCGAGGTACTGCTGCCTGATCCTCGTAGCACCCTCGGCCTGTGCCAGGGACCAGTGTTTCTGCTTGCGCGCTTCACGTAGCGCATCACCAAGTTGGCCCATCTTCGGACACCCTCTCGAGTCGGTCCTTGTCGGTAGTGGGTAGATTATACCACGGGCTTCGACTCTGACAAGTGCTGGCGCGCGGGCTGTTGACAGGAGACCGAAGAGTCGACGCTCTGTGCGGCCTCGGCTCTCTCTAGTCCGCCCAAGCGTCGCCTTGAGGTTGTGCCTCGTGTCGTCGGTGGTCCAAGCACCTACATGCCGTATCTCCACGCTCTCTTCGATCGAGCTTGACCAGGATGGGAAGCGTTGTAGGGCGGGTTACAGACCCGCCCCTATACGCTGGCTCCCCACTTTCTCTGCTATCGAGCTTGACAACAAGAAGAACCGTGGTAGGATATGGGCCATGGGTCAGGCGCCTCGGCAAAAGGCATCGACGGGGAGACGATAGCTTCGCCCAGAGGCGTGGGCACAGGGTCTGCAAAGACAACGCCAGGTCACTCTCGACGCAGGGTTGGATGAGGAGGAAGCGTGATGCGTCTGAGAGATGTGACTCGCACCGTCGGCATGTTGCGCTCCGATGGCATCGATGGGTTCTTCGCCTACAAGTACGACGAGATGGCGAGTCTGCCCGCTTTCCGCCCAGACTATCGGGATACGGCGGAGAGTATCGCCGAGCTGATTGATGCGGGAATCGTCTTGGAGATCGGGCCTGGACCGGGCTTCGCGACCATCGAGCTGGCCAAGCTCTTGGAGGGTGTGCAGATCGTCTGTCTGGAAGCGTCCAAGACCATGATCGAGATCGCCAGTGGCCACGTCGCGGAGGAGGGACTCGGCGAGAGGATCACCTTCCAAGAGGGTGTAGCGCATCGACTTCCCTTCCCGGACGAATACTTCGATCTGGTGGTCAGCAGCGGCTCACTTCACGAATGGCGGGAGGCCGACAAAGCCTTTCAAGAGATGCACCGCGTGTTGAAGAGCGGGGGATGCGTCCGGGTGACGGACTTGCGGCGGGACGCTGACCAGGAAGCGTTGGACGAACTGGCTCGTGCCATCCCTTCGGCGCTGATGCGTTGGGGTCTGCGCCATTCGGTCGCAGAAGCCTACACTAAGCAGAAGTTGGCGGACTTGTTGGGCCGAACTCCCTGGTCCGACTACGAGATTGTGCAGTCTCCTTTGGAGCTTTGCGTTACGCTCCGGAAGACGTAGGCGAGGACAGAAGATGAGCGCCTGGCAGAAAATCACAGTGCTGATTCTCTTGTGCGCGGTGGTCGTCGTCTTTTGGGCTCTGTTCCAGCTCGTTCAGTCCACAGCCGAGGGGCCTGACGGCAGTCCCACGAAGATGGTGCTGCATACTCCAACGTCCACCGCTACCGGAACCGGGACGGAGGTCGTGCCCCCAACTGGCGCGCCTGAGTCTTCCTCTACTCCTTTCCCAGCAGAGACGAAGGCGCCCACGTGGACGCCTACGTCAAAGCCTACCGAGACCCTGACGAGCACCCCTGTTCCTCCTACCAACACGCCACGGCCCTCACCAACGGCCACACCGAATCCCACGCCGACGCATACTCCTGTGCCCAAACCCACGGTACCGGCGGAGGTGTCAGCATACCTCAAGAGCTTCTCAAGTCTGGTCACCTCTGTGGACGGGATGGGGCTGCTGGAAAGCTCCGGCAGTGCCGATCAGAGCACGGCCGATCAGCTTCGAGGCATCTACAGTGGGCTGCACGAGATGGCGGTTCCCGAAGGTGCAGAGGAGATGCACCTGGCCTTCATCACCGTCGTCTCCGTCTTGGAGGAGAAGTGCCTCTGCCACGTCTTCGCCGACGCGCACGCTTCGGATGCGCAGGGACAGCACTACCGGAATTGTGAGACCAACGCGACCGCTACGGCCGGGGACGTTTGGTCTAGCCGCTTCGTGCCTGCTCGTGACGCCTTCCTGAAGGAGTACTCGCTGACAGCCCGGCAGGCTGGATTCCCTTTCTGAGCTTCCCAACGGCCGAACGCCCAGCCTGACAGCGGAGGCGCGACTCTGGCGAAAGCAGGTCGTTGCGCCGGTGCGGTGCACTGGTTCTGTAGATTCCTCAAGAAACAGCTGTGACTTCCCTTGATGCGCTTGCCTCTATCCTCGCACGTCAAGCCTGGCTTGTTGGATGTGCTAGCGTTCTTGCACAGAATCATGTATGCTATCAGTGACGATTGAGGAGATATCGACCCTCGTGGCCTGAAAGGACGGAACCGTGGTTGCTCCTGCGTTGGATTCGCGGGCCACTACCTGCCAGGGCCACAGAGAGGAGGCAAGAGGATGCGGATTGGGGTGCTGACGGGCGGCGGGGATGTGCCGGGGCTGAATGCTGCCATACGGGCAGTGGCACGGCGTGCCTTCGAGTATGGCTACGAGGTAGTGGGCATCAGGAATGGATGGGCCGGGCTGCTGGAGGGAAACGCAGACCCGCTGAGTTTGAACAGCGTCTCGGGAATACTCCACGTGGGCGGCACCATACTGGGGACCTCCCGTACCAACCCTCTCCAGAGAGACGGGGGCACCGAGCAGTGTCTGGAGCACGTCAAGGATCTAGGTATCGACGCCCTTGTAGTCGTTGGCGGTGACGATACCCTTTCGGTGGCGGCGGCTCTGTTCAAGGCTGGAGTGCCGGTGGTGGGCGTTCCCAAGACCATGGACAACGATGTGGCCCATACCGACTACTGCATTGGCTTCAACACCGCGGTGACCGTGGTAGCTGAGGCTTGCGACCGGCTTCACACCACCGCCGATTCCCACCATCGGGTCGTGGTGGTGGAAGTAATGGGGCGGGATGTGGGTTGGGTGGCTACCATAGGCGGGCTTGCGGGAGGGGCAGATCTGATCCTCGTCCCGGAGTGTTCCCACACTGTGGAGAGCATCTGTAACCACATAACGCGCCGTTGTGAGGAACAGGGAAAGGGTTTCAGTATCATCGTGGTCTCTGAGGGGGCCCACATCGAGGATCTGGAGGAACGGGAGGATCTGGGGAAGACCGACGAGTTTGGGCATGCGCGGTTGGACAAGCGTAACATAGGAGATGTCCTGTCCAAAGCGATAGAGATGCGTACCGGCTTCGAGAGCCGCGCCGTGATCCTGGGCCATCTTCAGCGAGGTGGGTCTCCCACGGTCTTCGATCGGGTCTTGGCCACGCGTCTGGGCGCTACGGCGGTGGACCTGATCAAGGAGGGTCGGTTTGGACAGATGGCGGCCATCCAGGGCAGTCATATAGTCTCTGTGCCTTTGGAGCAGGTGGCTGGAAAGACCAAGAAGATCGATCTGGACCTGTACAGGCTGGCCGAGGTATTCTTCTAGAGATCTGGAGCACGCCTGCACCGTCGGTCTCTTTCTTGCAGCGGAACGTCGCCTTCACGTGTTGGGAGCCGATCCTCCTGCTGGGCATACACTTGCAGGAGCACTGCCTCCACAGACGATCCTGGTGGCAGCGTCCAGAAAAGGGACACGAAACCCCGATTGTCGACGTTGTCCCTGACCATGTTCCCCGGCCACACACTGCGCACCAGTATCGTGGGGGCTTGCCGAGCCATTCCGGGCCGGCAAGGGGCTCATCTACGCATCGCGAGAGGGAGCACGATTCTTTGCAGGGGCTGGTCGGAGTAGACGAACTGCACGTCCACGACCTGTGGGCTTTCCAAGACGCCCGGCGTAGAGCTGCTCACGGTGATCGTCGTGGTGTGG
>DAOUEW010000113.1:0-7087 GCA_034430275.1 Anaerolineae bacterium
GTGCCGTGGCCGCATCCTCTTTGTCATTCACCGGCTCCAGGGCCTCGATGTCCGTGCCCTCGATCCCCTCCAGGAAACCATCGGTGCGCTGTAGAGCGTTCAACGCCGTGTCCGAGCCGCGGCCAATGCCCACCTTACCACCTTCGGGCAACAGGTCGGCCATCGTTTGGCCAGCCATCATGCCCGCGGTGTAGTTGTCGGTGCCGATGTACACGAGCGAGACGCTGTCTTCCACAGGCGGCGTGTCCAGTGTGGTCACAAAGATGCCCGCATCCGCCGCTTCCTGCATCACCGGCTCCAGGGCGTCTGGGTCAGACGGTGCGATGGCGATCCCGGTCACCCCCTGCGCGATGTAGGTCTCCATGGTCTGGATCTGCGCCGCCACGTCCTCCTTGGGCGGCACGAAGAAGATCACTTCCACGCCCAGATCGTCACCTGCCGCTATCACCCCCTTCTCCACGTTCGACCAGTAGGGGTGCACCGACTTGCCGATGACCACGATCTTCATCGCCGCTTGCGGTGGGGGTGTTGGCGTCCCACAGGCCGCCAGGCCCGCAGCGAGCAACGCCAGAACCACCACCACACTTGTGAGTTTCCACAGATTCGCTTTCACCTTTTTTCCTCCTGTTTCCTAGTAAGCGCGCGTGACGAGACAGTTCTGCGTCGGGTGTCTTCATTCTGTGCTCGCTGGCATCACCTCCTTTCCCCGGATCCCAAGACCTCGCCGACTGCGCCGCCTGCGATGAAATGCTAATGCCGCGGCCCAAAGTCGTCAACGGCACCGACCATACAGGCTACTACGTTTTCCCGAAACTCAGCGAGGGACTGGCCCTTAATGGGGCGATCCGCCACTTTCCGGCCATGTCGCAACACTATCACCCGGTTGGCGACCTCGAGAATGTCCTCCAAGCGATGGCTGATCATGATGACGGATGTCCCCTGACGGCTGAGTTCGCGGATCAGATCCAATACCTGGCCGATGGCCGCCACGCTCAGGGCGGCTGTCGGCTCGTCCATGATGAGCACCTTAGCATCAAATGCGGTTGCGCGTCCGATGGCGACCGCCTGCCGCTGGCCGCCCGACAACCTCTCCACCCTGAATCGCACAGAAGCGAGGTCCACTTTCAATTCGTCCATGGAGCGGCGGGCTTCCTCCTCCATGCGTCCTTTGTTCATCACCTTCAACAGCCCCAGGTTCAGCCACACGATCTCGCGCCCCAGAAAGATGTTGCTGGCCACGTCCAGATTGTCCGCCAGGGCAAAGTCCTGGTAGACCATCTCGATCCCCAACCGCCGGGCGTCTTCGGGGCCACCCATGTGGATCTCTTGGCCTTCGATCAGAATCTCACCCGCATCGGGGTGGTACGCGCCGCTCAACACCTTCATCAGCGTGGATTTGCCGGCCGCGTTGTCGCCCACAAGGCCCAGTACCTCAGCGTGGGCCAGGCTCAGGTCCACGCCCTGCAGCGCCTGTACTGCGCCAAAGCTCTTTGTAATACCCCTCATTTCAACGATTGGCGTATCGCCCGACATAGTCTGTCCCCCGTCTATCTTCCACGCCGGCGACGGAAAGTGTCGTACGTGACCGCAATGACCAGCACCACGCCCAGTACAAACGTCTGCAAGTAGGAAGAGACATTCATGAGCACCATTCCGTTCTGCATCACGCCCATGATCGCCGCCCCGAGAACGGCCCCCAGCACCGTCCCTTCGCCGCCAAAGAGGCTGGTGCCGCCGATGACCGTGGCGGCGATGGCCCATAGCTCGTACGCTGAACCCACCACTGGGGTGCCCTGCCCCAGGCGGGAGGCGAGCAGGATACCTGTGAGGCCAGCCATTACACCACTGGCAGCATAGCAGAACAGGCGCACACGATCTACATGGACCCCAGACACGCGAGCCGACTCGAGGTTCCCGCCGACGGCATAGATATGACGTCCCAGGGTGGTCTGACTTAGGATGAAGAAGACGACGACAGCCACAATCACCAACACGAAGAACATGATGGGGATCGAGTGGAACTTCCCCTGACCCAGCACGAGGAAGGGGTGGCCCGAGTCGAAGACGATGGGGTAGCCGCGGGTGATATAGGCTGCCGCGCCTGCCGCCATGAGCCAGGTTCCCAGGGTGATGATGAAAGCGGGAACGCGCACCTTGGTGACAAAGAACCCGTGCCACAGCCCCACCGTGGCTGCGAAGGCTAGGACGATGAGGATGGACGGGATGAGGCCAAGAGACTCGAGCCCGAACGCCCCCTTCAGCATCAGCGAAGCGACGAGCACCCCGGTGAGCGCAGTCATAGAACCCACCGAGAGGTCAATACCGCCGGTGATGATCACCAGGACCTCGCCGATGGCCAGGATGCCAAAGGTGGCAATGAAGCGCATGATGATCGCCAGGTTGGCCGCCTTCGTAAAAACACCGGGATTCCGCCACCAGAAGAAGGCGCAGAGGGCAATGAAGGCGACAAAAACGTTCAATTCCCGGAAGCCAACCCCCATGCGGAGGCGCTGCCACAACCGGGACATCACAGGTGAAGACCCCAACTGATCTCCGCTGGCCACGATTACCCCCTTGTTCAACGCGCGATCATGCGATCACCGCAAGGCCAAACCAGATCCGCACAGAGCGGCGCACGACACCACCGCCACGTCTCAGATGGGGCTGGCGGACCAACCATGGCACGCTGCCCCCACGATGCGACACGCATCAGTGACACTCGCCCCGCATACCCAAGACCTGCCCAATGACAGCGCACTCGATCACACCAAAGCCCCAACAGACCCTGTTCACCCGATCGCTAGTCCTGGGCCGGCTGCCCAGCACAGCGGGCAAACCATTCAGGTGTGATGGCTGGCAGAAGGAATGGAACCACTTCCTTGGTCTAGTGTTGAAGAATAATAGCACAACAGCGCCACGCTCCGCAAGTTGGGACACCGCAGGGCAAAGTGACTCGGATAGAGCCAGTTCTCGGTACGCGAGTCTGCACGATCATTCCACTGCTGGTTCCACTTCGAGAGCCCGTCGTGCCCCAGCGGCGCGCCGTGTACAACGACGAACAAGTACTCCGCCCTATAGTCCCACATTCCGGCCGTTTTGTCCTTCATCGAATGACCCGACTCGGGCGCGAGGGCGTATCGGAGCCGCGTGAGATTGCCACGCCGCTTCGTCAGCCGGTCGGGTCGTCTTCTCAGGACATCGAGGCTGCCCACCACCGGCACGGTCTTCTCCATGGGCACCGCGCCCAGATCGAAGACGTTGGGGAGAGGGGGAGAGATCGCTGGAGGAAGGGGGTTCTCCGTCCCCGCGCAGCCCAGTGCAATACGGCAGTTGCCGAGGAGGCGGTCTCCCTCGCACCACTCTTGCCACCAAACACCCGAACACACTGGCCGCTGCTATCCAACTCCGATCAGGACATCCACTACCTCCGGCATCCGACCAAAGACTGGCCTATCAGACTCCGGTCGCTATACTAGCACAGGTCTCGCGGCTATGCAGTAAGCCCGCCATCCCCTCGTCGTGCAGGGCGGAAACGGGGTCGAATGCACCGAGAAAGCGTGCGACACCTCACCCGGCACCCCGGGCTGGCGATGATCGGAACGGGCGGATCCGAGGCGTATCCTGCGCCTGTGCCCACTTTCTACCGCGTAAGCCTGCCACAGTTGCCAGCCGCATTAAACAGCCGCACGGCGTTCCGTGCGGCTGGGGAACCCCATACAGAACTGAAGCGTTAATCAGCGGGCCCCGCTACACCGTCGCCTTGCCGACCCTGCCTCGCAGAGGACAGCCTCTTGAACAACTGTAGATAGTCCCTGAGATGGCGCGGGACCAGGAAATTGGACCTCACGTGTTCCTTGGCCCTGGCCCCCATTTGCGCGGCCTCCTCGCGGTTACGGAGGAGGTAGATCACCCTTTCCGCACACTCCTCGACGCTTCGCACCAGGAAGCCTGTCTCACCATCGGTGATCTGGAGGGGAATGCCTCCCACCGCACCTCCGACTACAGCCTGCCCCTTCCACATCGCCTCGGTGACGACCAGGCCGAACCCCTCGCGCACCGACTTCTGAACGACCACGTCGGCAATCGTCTGGAAGGCGTTCACCTCCAAATCATTGTTTCTCTCGAAATGGAGCAGGTGTATCTCCTCGTCGTCCGCTGCGTGTCGTTTGGTGAACTCCAGATACTCCCAGCCCTCGGGATCGTCGCCGGCCATAGAGGCCAAAAGCACCAACTGCACACCAGGGAACTCGCCCTTGACCATCCGATAGGCATCTATCACTCCCAGGGGGTCCTTCCAGGGATCGTAGCGAGACACCTGCGTGAGCAGCGGGCGATCCAGGTCTACGCCAAGCCCTTCCACGATCTGCTTCGCTTGAGGGAGATCCATGGGCCGGTTCTTGGGAGTCAAAGGGTCGATAGAGGGACGTATCACCGCCAACTCGGGGAAGTCGACCCCAGTACCCACGTACTGGCTCATGCTGAACACAGCAGCCTGGTAGCTGCGCAGGAAGGGCACCAGGAAGTCCCAATACTCCAGATTGGGATGAGAGGTATCTATGTGAGAACGCCAGATCCAGTGTCCGCCCGCCCCATCTCGGTAGTAGTGCCGCAACCCGGCGGGCTGCGGGTCGTGCACCACCACGAAGTCGTAGTCCCCCTCGAACGCCTGGGCGTTGCTCAGGTTGTACCTCTCCCACACCGACTTCATCTCCGGCGTGAGCCGCAGGTCCATACCTTGGAGGCCATTATGAAAGGACTTGGTTACATTGAAGAACTCTTTCTCGCCGGCGATCACCCGCCACTCGGCCTGGAGCCCCACATCCATCATCAGAGGCACGAGACTCTGGAGCATCTCCGCGACGCCGCCTCCGAACGATGTCGCGTTGATGTGGACCACCCGAGCACCACTCAACTCGCCAGCCAGATCGTGGATCTCTTCGATCAAAGCATCGCCAACGATGGCGCGATACGACTCCAGAGACTTACGTTGCACATCGACTTTGCTGAGCATACTACATCAAGATAACCGCCTTCTTCTTTGTGTTACCCCTTCACCGCCCCCGCCAGATAGTCGGCCCGGAGCCACTTTTGCATCAGGTAGGTCACGATGACCACGGGAATGGTGACGATGGTAGCCCAGGTGGCAACCACCGTGGGGCCTGAACGCCCGATGATGTCCAGTAGCTGTATAGGAAGGGTGGGATGCAAGAGCGTCAAGAACCTCGCATACGTCACCTCATCCCAAGACAGCAGCCACGAGAAGATGGCAGCGACGGAGATGCCCGGCGCGGCCAGAGGCATCACCACGCGCCAGAGGGTGTTCAGGCGACTTGCACCATCAACGCTGGCCGCCTCCTCCAGATCTCGCGGGATGGTCTCAAAGGCCCCTACCAGTATCCAAGCACAAATGGGTAGCACCAGGATCAGGTGCGCAAACACGAGGCCGATGATACTCTCGTATAACCCCAGCCGCAAGAACAAGACGGCAACGGGGAGCGCGATGCCGATCTCTGGGTACATCCTGGTGAAAAAGAGGCTGAGGATCAGCAAGTACTTAATGTTGGGCGCCATGCGGGAGATGGCGTAGGCACCGGGAACACTGATTACCACAGCGATGATCATAGTCACAGTGGCCACGACCAAGCTCTTCATAAAAGCGGGATACAGCGTCTCGCTGTTCAGCACCCGCTCCCACCACTGGGTCGTGATTCTGGTGGGGAAGTAGGCAGGGTGGGGCCTGAAGAACTCGCTGGGATCCATCACAGACAGCGAGACCATGAAGTAGACCGGTGCAACGGTCATAGCCACCACAACCAGCACCAGCAGACCGAATCCGACCCCGCTAGCTAGCTTCCTCCAGTTGAAGCCTCGACGTTTCTGTCTGTCCGTGCCCGAGACCACACTCATCCTGCTATCTCCTCCGTCCCGGCAAGGCGGATGTACAGCACCACCGCGACCAGAATCATCACCAGCAAGATCGTTGACGTAGCCGCCGACGTCGAGTAGTAGACGCGCTGGTACTCATAGTATCCAAATGTGGACAACACGGGTACGGTTCGTCCCACGCCAAGTCCCATAGGGTGCGCGAAGATACGGAAGGCGTCGATACCCCTGATGACCACCGCCGAGGTGATGGCCGGTCTCAACAGCGGCAGGGTGATGTTCCGGAAGCGCTGCCACGCACCGGCGCCATCCACCTCCGCAGCCTCGTACAGCTCCGTGGGAATGGACTCCAGGCCGGCCAGCAAGATGAGCATCACCAGCGGCGTCACCTTCCACATGTCGGATACGGCCACCGTGAACAAGGCCAGAGGATCCTTCAGCCAGTCTATGGGCTGCGCAATGAGGCTGAGATCGATGAGAGCTTCGTTGAGGTATCCAGATGATAGGAAGATATAGCGCATGTTCGACGCGGCCACCACCACGGGTATGCCCAACGGCAGAAGCATGATAGCCCGAAAGATGCCTCTCCCCCTGAAGGGGCGGGCCATCATCATAGCCACGACCAGCCCTAGGACTAGTTCCATGCTCACGCTGGCGAAGGTGACGATGAGAGTGTTGGTGAAAGCAGACACGAACTGGTAGTCGTCGATCACCAGCCGGTAGCTTTCCAGTGTTGGGAAGCCCCCTCCTCGAGGAGGATTCTGGAAGCCCAGGAGGATGGAGGACAGAACCGGTACCAGCGTTGTCCCAAACACGTACAGGAATAACGGAGTGATGAGTACTATCTCGAACCGGTATCGTTTGAGGAAGTGCCTGGCCCTGGCAACCAGGCTGGGAGTGTATGGGCGCGCCAGCTCGGCAGTAGTCATGCTATCCCGCTCCGATCGTAGGAAAGCAGGGACTGGGCCCTCAAATGGGCCCAGTCCCCGAGGAGTCTACTCGTTGGCAGCGATGAGCGTCGCCAGGCGCGCTCCCACGTCGTTGAGCACGGTCTCCACGTCCTCACCGTTGTATACTGCGCGATCCCATGCCTCCGTGATCAACGGGAATACGTCCGTCGTCAGGTAAGGCACGTTCGGCCGCAGCACTCCATCTCGCGCCGCCGCCTGTATCGCATCCCACAACGGCTTCTGATCCTCCGCTA
>DAOUEW010000114.1:0-14880 GCA_034430275.1 Anaerolineae bacterium
CAGAGGTACTGGGGTGCGCCCATTCCCATCGTTTACTGTGAGAAGTGTGGTTCAGTGCCTGTTCCCGAGGAAGATCTGCCGGTTCTGCTTCCGATGGACGTGGATTTCCACCCCACAGGCACGGGCGAATCGCCGCTGGCCACTGTCTCGGATTTCGTCAACACGAGTTGCCCACAGTGCGGCGGCCCTGCTCGCCGCGAGACGGACACCATGGACACCTTTGTGTGCTCTTCGTGGTACTACTTCCGGTTCACGGACCCGCACAACGCAGAGGCTCCGTGGAGGAAGGAGCGCGCTGACGCATGGCTGCCGGTGGACCAGTATACCGGCGGCGTAGAGCACGCCATACTCCACCTCATGTACTCGCGGTTCTTCACCAAGGTCTTCCGCGATATGGGGCTGACCACCATCGACGAACCGTTCGCTCGCCTCTTCACACAGGGTATGATCACCAAGTTGAACCCCAGGACGGAGAAAGTGGAGAAGATGTCCAAGTCCAAGGGCAACGTGATGCCTATAGATGAGATGGTGGACACCTATGGGGCAGACACGGCTCGGACCTTCATCCTCTTCGTGGGACCGCCTGAGCTGGACGCTGAGTGGAACGACCAGGGGGTGGAGGGCTCTTACCGCTTCTTGAAGCGGGTGTGGCGTCTGGCCATGGACGAGGCGACGAGAAGTCAGGCCCCCAAGGACGCGGAAAGGGAGCTGCGCCGCAAGATCCACCAGACGATTAAGAAAGTAACTGACGACGTGGAGCGGTTCCACTTCAACACCGCCGTGAGCGCGTGTATGGAGCTGTGCAACGCTCTCGTCGCTCACAAGGAGGCGTACGGGCTCACGCCAGCACTGGACGAGGGCACGCGGACGCTGCTCCTGTTGTTGGCGCCCATCGCGCCGCACATCGCTGAGGAGTTGTGGACCAGTGTGGGAGGTGGCGACAGTGTCCACCGGCAGCCCTGGCCCGAGTGGGACGAGGAGCTGGCGGCCGAGGAGGTCTTCACCCTGATCATCCAGATCAACGGCAAGATGAGAGACAAGGTAGAGGTACCGGTGACCATCGGTGAGGAGGAAGCGATACGCCTGGCCATGGGCCGGGAGCGCGTTCAGCGGCATCTGGATCAGAAGCAGGTCCAGAAGACGATCTATGTTCCCGGGCGTCTGGTGAGTATCGTGGCCCGGTGATGCGGACCGAGGGGGCGGGAGCAGGCTGCACCATGGTTCGAAAACCCGTCAGCGTCGCCGCACGGTCGTGGCGACGCTGTTTCGTTTGTGTGAGGGGGGGCGTTGTGGTATAATGAAATCTACCGTGGGAAGGAGGCTCGCACTATGATCAAGGTGACCGTTGATAGTGTGAAGGTGAGCATGCTATCGCAGCACCGCGTCGTGGTGCTCAAAGAGGAGGACCAGGAGCGCTATCTGCCCATCTGGATAGGGCCCTTTGAGGCGGATGCGATAACCATCGGTTTGCAGAACGTACAGATGACCCGCCCCTTGACCCACGATCTCCTGAAGGCGGTCATCGATCGCATGGATGCCTCCATTTCCCACATCCGGGTCAACGATCTCAGAAACGATACCTTCTACGCGGAGATCGTCGTAGAACAGAATGGCAGGACCGTGGAGATAGACTCACGTCCGAGCGATGCTATCGCCCTGGCCGTGCGGGTGGACGTGCCTATCTACGTGTCTCAGGAAGTGATGGACCGGGCAGGAATCGTACCTAGCGAGGAGCAGGACGAACTGACTTGCGAAGACGAGGAGAAGCTTGCGGTCTTTCGCGATTTCGTGGACTCGCTGGATCTGGACGACCTCGAGGAGGACTGATCCGTGGCTGCCGCCAGGTTACCACCGCAGAACGTCGAGGCGGAGCAATCGGTTCTGGGTAGCCTGCTCATCGATCCTGAAGCCATCCTCAAAGTCATCTCTTCCCTACGCCCCGAGGATTTCTACCGCGAGACCCATGCCCTGATCTACAAAGCCATCATTGACCTCCACGAGCGGCGCCAACCGGCGGATTTCGTGACCCTCTGCGACGAATTGGAGAGGCGAAAGGAGTTGGAGCAGGTCGGAGGCCCAGGGTATCTCACCTCTCTGATCAATGCCGTCCCCACCTCGGTCCATGCCCAGTACTACGGACAGATCGTCGAGCGCACTGCCACGCTCCGTCGTCTGATCAGCGCCGCGGCTGAGATCTCGAACATGGCCTACGAGCGGGCCGACGACGAGGACCGCATCCTGGACCAGGCCGAGCAGCTCATCTTTGGGGTGGCCCAGCGAAGCATAGAGCGAGAGTTGGTGCCGCTGCGGACGATAGTGTCGGACTACTATGATCGGATAGAGTACCTATATGAGCATCGTGGCGAGACGGTGGGGGTGGCCACTGGCTTTTTCGATCTTGATCGCCTGCTAGGTGGCTTTCAACGGGCGGATCTGATCATCGTGGCGGGGCGCCCAGGGACCGGCAAGACGAGCCTGGCTCTCAGCATCGCCGACTTTGCCGCGCGGAAACATGAGTTGTGTATCGCCATCTTCAGCCTGGAGATGCCGGCCCAGCAGGTGGTGCAGCGTCTGGTATCCGGGGCCACGGGTATCGAATCGCAGCGGTTGAGAACCGGCGACATCACTCAGGAGGAATTGGCCAGGATAACCAGGGCCATGGGCGAACTGTCGGAGACCTCTGTGTACATCGATGACACACCAGCCATCGCCCCCATGGAGTTGCGGGCCAAGACTCGGCGCCTTCAGGCGGAGCATCCCATTGACCTGATCATCGTTGACTACCTGCAACTGATGCAGGCTGGCCTGAGGATGGAGAATCGGGTGCAGGAGGTGTCCTACATCTCACGCCAACTGAAGTCCCTGTCCAGCGAGTTGAACGTGCCCCTGCTGGCCTGTTCGCAGCTCTCTAGGGCTGTCGAGTCGCGGCCAGACAAGCACCCGCTCCTCTCAGACCTGAGAGAGAGCGGCTCTATCGAGCAGGACGCCGACGTGGTGATGTTCATCTACCGGGACGAGATGTACGACGAGAACACCTTCAAGCCCAATATCGCGGACATCATGGTGGCCAAACATCGCAATGGTCCTACGGGGCAGATCAGCCTACGCTTCATGAAGGAACTAGCCAAGTTCGCCAACCTCGAACTAGCTCGCGAAGAACCGGCCCCCGAAGAGGTAGCTGTCTAGCATGAATGGCTTCGCCGGCTTCCCGGCAGGGAGGAAACGCTTCACTCCCGTGCCCGATCTCTTCTTCAGCGAGCTGTTGCCTCACATAGACAGCGTTGCGGAGTTGAAGGTCACACTGCACGTCTTCTGGCTCGTGCACCGCAAGAAGGGGCCACTGCGCTGCGTGAGCAGGGAAGAACTCGTCCACGACGGAGTGCTGCTCGGCGGCCTGAAGATGCCCGGGCGCTCGCCGGAGGCGATGGTGGGCCAAGGCCTGGAAAAGGCCGTGGCGCGAGGGATACTTCTGCACCTTTGCACCCGGACGGAGAGTGGAAACGAGGAGGATTGGTACTTCATCAACTCGGAGGAGGGGCGAGAGGCGGCAGATGGCGTCCGGCGAGGAGAGCTGGAACTGGGGCCATGCACTGTCCTTGAGGAGCCTCAGGTGGAGGTGGAGAGACCGAACATCTTCGTGCTCTACGAGCAGAACATCGGCATGTTGCAGCCGATGATCGCCGAGGAGCTCCAGGCAGCGGAGCAGAGCTATCCTGCAGCATGGATCGAAGAGGCTTTCAAGATAGCGGCCGAGCAGAACGTGCGCAAGTGGCGGTACATTCGAGCCATTCTCGAAAGGTGGGCCACCGAAGGCAGAGATGATGGAGAAGCTGGACGAGGTCCTGAAGACGACAGATACAGGGTTATCAAGGGCAAGTACAAGGACTACATCAAGCACTGAGTCTGACGACGTCTGCCCTATCTGCGGCGGCGCGGGCTATCTGCGGCGCGACCTGCCCCCTGGGCACCCTGAGTTCGGTCGACCTGTCCCTTGTAGCTGCAAGCTTGAGGAGATCACCGAGAAGCGGCTGGAGGATCTGAGGAAGGTCAGTAACCTGGGTCTGCTCTCGCGGATGAGGTTCGACAATTTCCGCCTCCAAGGCTTCCGGCCTCGTGAAGAACAGGTTCTTGGGCAGGCGTATCGTAGGGCCCGAGAGTTTGCCGAGAGTCCCCAGGGCTGGTTGATCCTGTTGGGCGGCTATGGCTGTGGAAAGACGCATCTGGCGGCCGCCATCGCCAACTACTGCCTCCAGCGTGGGCATCCCTGCCTGTTTGTGGTGGTCCCTGATTTGCTGGACCACCTGAGGGCAACCTACAGCCCCGGAAGCACGGTGAGCTACGATGAGCGCTTCGAGGCCATCCTCACCGCCCCTTTGCTGATTCTGGACGATCTGGGCACCCAGCAGACCACGCCGTGGGCCCAGGAGAAGCTGTACCAGTTGTTCAATCACCGGTACAACGCCAGGTTGCCCACCGTCATCACCAGCAACCGTATGCTGGAGGAGACGGATCCGCGACTTCGGTCCCGCATGTCTGACCCTGAGCTGTGTCAGATCTACAGGATGATCTCCAGGGACTTCCGCGGCAGCGGGCACGCGGACCAGCTCAGCACTCTCCATCTCTACGGAGACAAGACCTTCGAGTCTTTCGAGCTTCGGCCCGAGCTGCCCAGAGAGGAGCAACAGAATCTCAAGGAGGCGCTGGCTACGGCCCAGGAGTTCGCCAGGAACCCCGAGGGCTGGCTGGTGTTCGTAGGTCTGGAGTCCTGTGGCAAGACGCACCTGGCAGCCGCCATCGCCAATGCGTGCGTGAGCAACGGACAGCCGGTCGTCTTCCAGGAGGTGCCGGAGCTCCTGGACCATCTCAGGGCTACCTACCGGCCCGATAGCCCTGTCAGCTATGACCAACTGTTCGAGGCGGTGCGCAGCGCATCTTTGCTGATCCTCGACGATCTGGGAACGGAGAGCGCGACTCCCTGGGCGCAGGAGAAGCTGCATCAGATCGTCAACTACCGGTACGCGGCCAGGCTGCCCACGGTGATCACGATGCGTAAGGCGATCGAGGATATAGACCCTCGGCTGGCCTCACGCATGTTGGATGTGTCTCTGAGCACGATCTGCGGCATCGTGGCGTCTGGCTACTATAGCGCCCACCTTCCCAAGCGCAGGACAAAGAAGCGCAGGAAGAGCTAGGCCCAGGGGAGAGAGATAGGCCCGGCGGTGCGCAGAGAAGCTTTCGCTGGTGAGGCTGTGGACTCGGCACCGCCAACCCCCGCTCCCAACACCTCGGACGAGCAGAGTGGGTCGCCCGCACCCTGACGGTGCTATCCTCCAACTGGTGTTATCCCCTCGAAAACAGTCAGGTGACTACTCGCCGCGCGTGCCCACGGTGGGGCCCACTGGTGTCGGAATCGTCTGGAGAATCACATACTTCTCTAACGACTTCTTCACAACTTGCTGGTACAATACAAAGTGGAGTGTTATGCTCCCAAATCCAGACATCACGGAAAAGGAGGTGACAAACCTTGAGCTCGCGGAAGAAGTGGGTCGTGGTTGCAGCAATGGCCGGCGCCTTAGCCAGCGTGCTTTTGCTGGCCGGGATTGTTGGAGGGATCGTCTACTACGGAGCGACCTCCGCATCGGCTCAGGAGCCCGAGTCCACGACACCTGTGCCCGGTGACGATTGGCGCTGGGACAGGTTCGGTTGGGGCTGCGGCTCTTGGACACAGTTCGACGCAGCGGCGGAGGCCCTCGGTCTAACCCCCAACGAGCTCTTCGTCGAACTACACGATGAGGGCAAGACCCTGAGTGAGGTGGCCGAGGAGCAGGGCGTGGCCATAGAGGCGCTCGAGGAGGCCATGAATGCCAACCGCACCGAGGCCATGCGAGAACGTATCCAGCAGGCCGTCGAGGACGGCGACCTCAGCCAAGAAGAGGCCGACTGGCTTCTAGAGGGGCTGGATAAGGGGTTCATGGGCGGTAGGCGTGGCGGCGCGATGGGATTCGGCGGCGGATTCGGCCGAGGCCATGGGTTTGGCAGAGGCTTCTGAGGTCGGCGTCGGTTAGCCAGATCTGACCCTGAGGGGTCAGCGCATCCAACTGAATCAGATCGACCGACAAATCTGTAGGGAGGGGTGCTCGAGCACCCCTCCTTGCTTGTTTGTGGGACCGGGATCAATCGCTGAGGTAGAGGGTACGGCCTATCTGAGGATGGCGGGGACAGCGTGATCCACATGGAAGCCTTACAGGCCTTTCATAGCCTGTTCACATCCCTCTGCTATCTTGGGTGTGGGTTGGCGGAAAGCCGATCCAAATCCAAGCGGAAAGGAGGTGAATCGAATGAGTAGGAAGAGGCTTGTGGTGCTCTCTGGTGGGGCGCTGGTGGCGCTCCTGCTGGTGGGCCTGGCCGGAGGTTCGCTCGTGTTTGCTCAGGACACCGAGCCTACGCCGCCTGCGCCGGGTGACGGTTTGCGCTGGGGCGGGTTTGGCTGGGATGGTGGCTCCTGGGAGCTGTTCGACACGGCAGCCGAGACCCTCGGCCTGACCCCCAACGAGCTCTTCGTCGAACTACACGATGAGGGCAAGACCCTGTCTGAGATCGCCGAGGAGCAAGGCATCGACACCGATACCCTGCATGATGTCATGAGTGCTAACCGGGCCGAGGCCATGCGAGAACGCATCCAGCAAGCCGTCGAGGACGGTAGTGTCAGCCATGAGCACGGCGACTGGCTCCTCGAGGGGCTGGACAAGGGTTTCACGGGCGGCATGCGCGGCATGGGTATGGGACGTGGCGGCTTCGGTGGGCCGAACGGCCCTCCGCCGGAAGACTCAGCGGAGTAGAGGTCAGTCGTAAGATAGCCTCTCTGTAGCCTGCGTCGATGGTGTGGGTGAAGGAGGTGGGACATGAACGTACGTGGGGAGGAGTGCCCCGGCACTCCTCCCCACGGTCTTTGTGCAAGACTCCCAGAGAGCATGGCTGCGGCCTGGGAGGCTGATGGCGCAGCTAACTGCACTAGATCTCCATATTTCCTTAACAAGCTCTTCATATTCCTGGAGGAGAATAGATAGTAGACCTGGTGGGCCGATCAAGGGGCCATGACCAACAAGACTCCGGTCCTGCTGGTCGGACCGTCGACGGCACGAGCCAGTTCGAGATATGGAGGACACTTCGATGAACACACGATCTGTAAGGAACATGGTTCTGATGGTAGCCGTGCTGGCGATGGTGCTTGCAGGTACCGGGTGCAGTCCCCTCGGTGTGCTGACCCTGGTGCCGTCAACCAGCACGGCGGAGCAACTGCCCGCCTCTACGGAAGCGGTGGTGGGGGTCGCGCCAAGCCTCAGTGTGGATACAGCGGTAGACGCGCTGCAAAGCCAGATCATCGCTGTCTACCAGGAAGCCTCCCCAGCGGTGGTGAACATCACCAACCGCAGCTACGTCTATGGGTTCATGGGTACGATTCCGCAGGAGGGGACCGGCTCCGGCTTCGTGTACGACACGGAGGGACACATCGTCACCAACTACCACGTCGTTGAGAATGCGGAGGAGCTCCTGGTCACCCTGTCCGATGGTCAGACGTACAAAGCGGAGGTGGTCGGTAGCGATGCGACCAACGACCTGGCGGTGCTCCGCGTCGTGGGCGCCAACGAGTTGCCCGAACCGCTGACAATCGGCGATTCGGACAGCCTACAGGTGGGGCAGTTTGTACTGGCCATCGGGAACCCCTTTGGACTCGAGCAGACGCTGACCACCGGCGTGGTGAGCGCGCTGGGCCGGGTCATTCAGAGCCCAGAAGACAACAGGTTCATCGGCGAGGCTATCCAGACCGATGCGGCCATCAACCCCGGGAACTCTGGCGGGCCGCTGCTAGACCTGTCGGGGCGCGTGATCGGCGTGAACTCGCAGATCATCAGCTCCAGCGGGACGTCGTCCGGTGTGGGCTTTGCTGTGTCGGCCAGTACCGTACAGCGGGTGGTGCCCGAGCTTGTCTCCCAGGGTCAATACAGCCACCCCTGGCTCGGAGTGCAGTTGCTGAGTCTTACATCTGCCAACCGGACAGCGCTAGAGGAAGCGGGAGCTAGGGTTCCGGTGGACTCCGGCGTGCTGGTCCTGGAGACGGTAGCCGGTGGACCCGCAGATAAAGCGGGCGTCTTGGGGGGCACACGGCAGGTGCGCATTGGAAACTACCAGGTGCCGGTGGATGGTGACGTCATCGTAGCCATCGATGGACAACCTCTGGCCGACTCGCAGGATCTGACAGTGTACCTGGAGAGCGAAACGATTGTGGGGGACCCTGTGGAACTGACGGTGGTCAGGGGTGGTCAGGAACAGGTGGTGCAAGTGGTTCTGGGCGAGCAACAGTAGCGTGGTGGTATACAAACATCGACGGCGGGACAGCTAGAGACGCGCTGGATAGACAAGCCGCCTGGGGTGCCGAGGTGAAGAAGGATGCTGAGCAGACTGGCATGGCTGGTTGACGACATCCTCGGTAGCCTCGGCGCAGAGTCCGGGTAGGCTGGCGCGAGCGGGTGCCGCCGGGAAGGAGTTGACAGAATGTCAAGCAAGCTGAAGAAGTGGTACGTGATCGTGGGGTTGGTGGTTGGGGGGTTGGCGATATGTTCGCTGTTGGTCGCTGCTGGCGGCGCGGCTGGGTATCTGGTTGCGCAGCGAGGGCGGGTCCTCAGCCTAAGGGGTTCGTGGGGCGGAACTCCGTCGCAGGAAGCGCCAGGGTTGGGGCCGGAGCGCTCGCAACCATGGCAGTCGTTGCCTGAGGCGGTGGCTGGATCGTTCTCAGGCCAGCTCCGTGGAGCCCTGATCGTGGAGGTAGAGTCGGGCGCACCTGCTGACCAAGCAGGGCTGGAGACGGGGGACATCGTCATCGCCGTGAACAACAAGGGGATGGACGAGGACCGAGACCTCGCAGCCCTGATTGGCAGCTACGATCCTGGGGACGAGGTGGTATTGACCATCGTGCGACAGAACGACGACACGGAGTTGATTGAGTTGGAGGTGACCCTCGGCAGTGATACTGACGAGGAGGGCAACGAAGTCGCACTCCTGGGTGCACGGTACCAGACTGTGTCGAGTGGTATGGGCATGAGGATGCTGGAGAGGGGTCCGTGGTTCGGTGACGGGAGCGAGATGGACTGAGGTACTCTCGAGCGAACGCAGCAGCAGAGGACTCGGCGATGGTATGCTGGCGGGTCGCGTCTGGGTGACCCACAGCACCCCTGGTCCGAGAGAGGGGTAGTAGCGGTACGGTGGAAGGCTACGGCGTGAGTGACCGATAGCCGATCAGGAAGCTGTGCGATAGTGGTTTGTTGGGCGCCAATCCTCTGCGCACGGAACTCCCAAGGCGCCCATCAAGCGACAAGGAGGGCCGGACGTGCGTCTGGCCCTCCTTGGTATGTTGTCGTCCAAAGCGGGTCGTCCAGGCCGCTTGGAGACAACGCACATGGTCCTGCCTGGCTCTAGCCGCGCACGAGGTTCCCGAGTCTTGACACGACTGGCCACTGCCCTCAATCCACATGTGGAGAGAGGGGCGGTGACGCACATCTGATCTTTACCTTTCCTTAATAGTTGCTTCATAGTTCGGTGCTACTATGAAGTGACGACGTGAAATCTGGTGAAGTAGGGCACCGCGCTGATGCGAGGTGACCGAGGCGCACGATGTGGTTCTCCGTGGACAGAAGACGACTCTCGGTTCTTCTTCTCGTCTTCGTTGTGGTGGGGCTTGGGGCCCTGGGAGGCGGCTGGTACTACGTTACCCAGTATCTCCCGGCCCAGCAGTCCACCACAGAGCAGGGCATCCAGACGACCAGGGTGCGGAGGGGCGACCTGCTCATAGCCGTGACTGGCAGCGGCACTCTCCTGGCGGCTGACGAGGTGGAGCTCAGCTTCGGCGGTAGCGGGGTGGTGTTGGAGGTGCTGGTGGACGTGGAGGACTGGGTGGAGAGCGGAGATGTCCTGGCGCGCATGGACCCTGCGGCCCTGGACCGGGCCCTGATGGAGGCGGAGGCAGACCTCCTGGTGGCCCAGGAGGACCTGGAGAATGTGGAGAACCCTTATAGCCAGCTCGAACTGAACCAGGCCTATCTGGCGGTGGGCCAGGCGGAGTCGGATCTCGAGGATGCCAAAGAGGACCTGGCAGTGGCCAAGGAACCCAGTGCCTGCATGTATAGCAGCGTGATCGATCTGGAGTATGAGTACAGTTGGTACGAGGAGAACTACTATCAGGAGGCTGACGAGTATGAGGCGGGGGACAGCAGCCGCGAGGAACTGGATGCGGCATCGGACAACCTGGAATGGGCTGAGGAGAGACTCGATGAGGCTTTGGCGTGTCCCCCTGGCCCTGAAGACGTGGCCGTGTGCGAGAACGATTACGCCTGGTATCAGGACAGATATGCCGAGATGCAAGGGAGATACAGGGCGGGCGAGGTAAGCCAGGAGCAGCTCTTCGCCTTCTGGGACCGCCTGGAGGCGGTCAAGGAGCGCCTTGAGGTGGCTCGCCAGGCCGCTTCCGAAGTGGAGAGCGCCGAGGATCAGGTGACTGACTGCGAGTACAACTTGCAGCAGGCCCGGGAGGAGCTGGCCGAAATGGTGTCGGGTCCGGATGCCGCCGATCTCCAGTTGGCGCAGGCCAAGCTGCTCAGCGCTGAGGCGGCCTTGGAGGATGCTCGGGCTGCTGTTGAGGGGGCCGCCATCGTCGCTCCCTTCTCTGGCGTCATCACGTCCGTGGAAGCCCGCGCCGGGGAGACGGCAGGGATGGACTCCGTGATCAAGCTGGCCGACATGACCTATCCGCTGATTGAGATCTACATGGATGAAACTGATGTGAGCAGCGTCGAGGAGGGTTATGAAGTCGAGGTGATCTTCGACGCCCTGCCGGACGATGTGTTTGTTGGTCACGTGGTGCTGGTAGAGCCCGCGCTGACCTCGATACAGAACGCGCCGACGGTGATGGTCTACGCCCAGCTCGATGAGGAGTGGGGGGAGGCCGCTCCCCTGCCGATGGGAGCGAACGCCATGGTGGATGTTATCGCCGCGCGCGCGGAGGACGCACTGCTGGTGTCGACCGAGGCGCTGTATGAGCTCTGCCCTGGGGAGTACGCTGTCATGCTGATGGTGGACGGCGAGCCCCAGATGCGGCAGGTGGAGGTCGGAGTGATGGACTATGCGTACGCCGAGATCATCAGTGGCCTGGAGCAGGGAGATGTGGTCAGCACCGGCCTGGTGCCGACTACGACCCGATAGGCTGGCCCACGCAGATACGATGGAAAAGGTGCAAGAGGTCCAGGGAGGCGGCGTGGAATCAGGATCCACCGTCAACTGGGGCGGCGACGATGTTAAACGAGGCGGGGTCTATGGCCACGGGAATCCACATCTGGCGTTCATGGACTCTCAGCGCTCTCTTCATGTGTGTTTGCTATCATGCGTGGAGGCCAAGGACCGACGTTCCCCATGCATGGGGATTGGGAGGACAGTGAAAGGATGGGTGGTGTGAGGTTTTCGCTAAGAAACAGGCGTGTGGTTGTCGTGGGTGTTCTCGCCCTGATTGCCCTTTTGGCCGCTGGGGGGGGCGGTTACTACTACTATACGCAGCGTGTGCAGGAGCAGCCAGCGAACGGGGAGGAGACGATTCAGACGGCGACAGTGAGAACTGGCGACCTGGTCGTGATGGGCGGCGGGACTGGCACGCTGATCCCCAGTACCGAGGTGGAGGTGAGCTTCAGCACCGGTGGTCTGGTGAGAGAGGTGCTGGTTCAGGTCGGTGATTTGGTGGAGGTCGGTGATCCGCTGTTGCGGCTTGACGACACAGACGCGCAAGCGCAGGTGGCTGAGGCTGAGATTAACCTGCGGTTGGCCGAACTGGACTTGGCCACACTGACCGAGACGCCGGATGCAGCGGAGTTGGAGGCGGCCCGGTTGGGGCTGACCAGTGCACAGGAGGCTTTGAAGGATCTGCTCAACGGGCCTTCGCACGAGGATAGAATCATTGCCCTGGCTGACCTGTCTACGGCTGAGCTTGCGCTCCAGCAGGCCCAGTCGGCCTATGACGCCGTCTCGTGGCGACCAGATGTCGGCTCTTCCTCTGAGGCTATGGAACTGTGGTCGGCAACGGCGGCTTACGACAAGGCCAAAGCGACCTACGATCTGGCGGTGGCCGGTCCCAGCGAGGAGGACATCGCCTCCGCGAGGGCAAGCGTGGCTTCGGCTCAGTCGAATCTCAACTCTCTGCTGAAGGGAGCTACGGCCGAGGAGCTGGAGACAGCCCAACTGAGCGTGGAGCAGGGGCGCAGCAACCTAGCCGCAGCGCAGGTCGCGCTGGAGGAGAAGGTCCTCGTGGCGCCGGTGGCGGGAACCGTGACCTCGATGGATGCTGCGGTGGGAGAGGTGGCAGGAACGAGCGCGATTGTGACCGTGGCGGACCTTTCCCAGCCGCTCCTGGAGATCTACATGGATGAGACCGACCTGGACTTGATCGCCGTCGGCTACCAGGTCGAGGTGGTCTTCGACGCGTTGCCCGACGAGACCTTCACGGGCCAGGTCGTGCGTGTGGACCCTGTACTGGTGGAGATGGAGGGAGCGCCGACGATACAGGCTCTGGCCACGCTGGACCTGGAAGGCAAGGATCTCCAGTGGGCCTTGCCCAGCGGGCTGAATGCCACGGTGGACGTCATCGCGGGCAGCGCCGAGGACGTGCTCTTGGTGCCGGCTGACGCGCTGTGGGAGCTCTCTCCAGGCCAGTACGCGGTGTTCGTGCTGGTGGACGGCGAGCTCCAGGTGCGTGAGGTGGAGGTCGGGCTCATGGACTATGCCTACGCGGAGATAGTGAGTGGGTTGGAGGCGGGAGATCTGGTGAGCACCGGCGTGTTGGCGACGGAGTAGACGGATGAACGACCACCTGATCGAAGTGCAGGAGTTGACCAAGGTCTACGGCAAGGGGGCAGCGGCCGTGCACGCCCTGGATGGAATCGACCTGGCGATCGACGAGGGGGAGTTCGTGGCCATCATGGGCCCCTCCGGGTCGGGAAAAAGCACGTTGATGAATATCCTGGGCTGTCTGGACCGGCCGACGAGCGGGCAGTACTGGCTGGGCGGTGAGGACGTGAGCAGGCTCAACAAGGCGCAACTGGCGGACATTCGTAATCGCCGTATCGGCTTCGTCTTCCAGTCCTACAACCTTCTGCCCCGCAGCAGCGCGCTGAAGAATGTGATGCTGCCCCTGCTGTACTGCCGGCATAACAGCAAGGGCGCTTCCGAGTCTGAGCGGTTGGCCACGGAGGCTCTAGAAACGGTCGGCCTCGGCGATCGCATCGGCCATCGACCGAGCGAGATGTCGGGTGGGGAGCAGCAGCGAGTGGCTATCGCGCGGGCTCTCGTGAACGAACCACTGATGATACTGGCCGACGAGCCCACGGGGAACCTAGACACCAACTCCAGCCAAGAGATCGTCGACATCCTGCGTGGGCTTCACGAGCGAGGGCGTACGATCGTGATGATCACCCATGAGCCCGATCTGGGCGGGCAGGCCGAACGACTCGTCGCTCTTCGGGACGGGCGCGTAGCGGACGGCGGGGAGAGGTGAGATGAACCTGTGGCAGACTCTCAAAGTCGCGTGGGAAGGGATAGCCGTCAACAAGGCGCGTTCATTCTTGACCATGCTGGGGATCATCATCGGGGTCGCGGCGGTGATCATCATGATGGCCGTCAGCGCGGGCACCGAGGCCACCATTTCCGACAGGATAACCGGCCTGGGATCCAACCTGATCATGGTCAGTCGCGGCTTCGGCCAGGGAGCAGGCCCCGGAGCCCGGCAGACGGAGGGGCTGAGCTACGAGGATGCCCTGGCCGTGCGCGAGCAGGTGACCGGCATCACTGGCGTGGTAGCTGAGCAGATGGCCATGGACCAGGTCGTGAGGGCCGACTCAGCAACGATAGAGACGGACGTCATCGGGGCCATGCCGGATTTCCCGGCGGTGCGGGGGGTGGGGTTGGCGGACGGCCGGTTCTTCACCCTGGAGGACCTGGATCGGAAGGCCAAGGTCGCGGTGCTGGCCTACACTACCGCGCAGGAACTCTTCGGTGAGGGGGACCCCATCGGTCAGAGCATTACCGCGGGAAACGTCAGGCTGACAGTTGTGGGTGTACTGGCTGAGAAGGGGCTAGTAGGCCAGACCGACTACGATCAGAGGGTCTATGTTCCCCTCACTGTGGCCTTCGACCGCTTCACTCCGAGTCGGCGGTTCGGAAACATGATCATGACCATATACGTGCAAGCCGAGAGTAAGGATACGATCGACAGCGCGATCACTCAGATCGACGCGCTACTGAGGAAACGCCACGATATCTCGGCTGCGGAAGATCCGGATTTCACCATCTATACGCAGGAAGACATCATCGAGACGCAAGAGTCCACGACAGAAGCCTTCCGCTCGCTGCTGGGCTGGGTGGCGGGTGTGTCCTTGCTGGTGGGAGGGATCGGAATCATGAACATCATGCTGGTCAGTGTCACGGAGCGTACGCGGGAGATAGGCATTCGGCAGGCCGTGGGGGCTGCACCATCCGACATTCGTCTCCAGTTCCTCGCTGAGGGCTTGGTGCTCAGCCTGGTGGGAGGCTTGCTGGGGGTGGCCTTCGGCATAGGGGGTTCCTGGCTCTTTGGCCAGACCAGCGACATGCGCACGGTGGTCGTCTGGAACTCCATCGTGCTGGCCTTCTGCTCGGCGGCAGCGGTGGGGATCTTCTTCGGCTTCTATCCGGCCAATCGGGCCTCGCAGCTCGATCCCATAGAGGCGCTACGACACGAGTGAGCAAGAAGCAGTGCAGAGAGAAACGGAGGGCAACATGGTACGGAAGGTAGTGGTGGGACTTATGCTA
>DAOUEW010000115.1:0-1797 GCA_034430275.1 Anaerolineae bacterium
ACGCTGGAGCAACAGCAGGCGTATGCGCGCAGAATCCCTCTGGGCAGATTGGGCAAACCTGAGGAGGTGGCCGCGCTGTTCGCCTTTCTGGCCTCGGACGACGCGGCCTTTATCAGCGGACACTACTTCGTCATCGATGGTGGAGAGATCGCCGGGGGATTGGCTAGCAGGGGCTGATCCCCCAGGTCTGTGCGAGCTACTCTTCGGCCCTCGAAGTACGCACGTAGCCGTTCTCCGTTTCCTCGACCAAACCGCGCTGCTCGAGGCGATGGAGGTGTTTGCGCAGCATGTTCTCCTCCCAGTGGAGGAGCAGCCGCGGGGCGAAGGGATAGCGGACGTAGATCAAGGGTTGCTCGATCATCTCCTCCAGCGTCCGCTCTCGTGCGAGGAAGTCCAGGATACGATCCCCCCGTCGAGCGATCACGCCTCCGTAGGTCTCGAACCGCTTCTCTATCTCCTCGGTGATGACCCCCATGTGGGACGTCACTACCACCTGAGGCTTCAGCGCGCGCACTCGACGCAGGGAGGCTTCGAACTCGTCGATCTCCGAGTCAGGATGGCCGTACCAGGGGCCAAAGGGAGACAAATCCATGTCGAAGGTGAAAACGAGATCGAGGTTCGGCTCCAGAAAGGTGTGCGAGTCGCACGTGTGCCCGGGTGTGTGTAGAGCCACCAGTTCGACGGAGCCGAAGTCGAACCGCTGCCCATCCTCGTAGGACTCGCTGGGCAGGGCGTCGCGGAAGTCCGTCTCTTCTCTGACGTACTCTCTCCATTCGCGGGCCAGCTCCTCGGATTCGGTGAAGCGCTGGGAAACCTGATCTATCCGCCCGGTATAGTGGAAACTCTGTCGGGGCACCAGCAAAGGCGATCCGTCGAAGACCCAGTTGCCGGCGATGTGATCGGGATGGGCGTGGGAGTTGATCACCAGGTCGGGTTGATACTGTTCCTTAAGCTGCCTGAGTCGCTCGATCCCGCAGCCGGTGTCAATCAGAGCCGTGACGTCATCTCGGATGAGGATGGAGTGGGAGAAGGTGAACAAGCCTCCGTTCTCTCCCGGGGCAAGGTAGATGTGAGGGGCGATCTCGGTTAACACGGGGGGGAGTATAGCGTGGGTGCTGTGGGGAGTCAACACGGCGGTGGAGGGTGCGTGACACGCGCAGGAACCTGTCTTCTAGCCCTGCGCGGCTCGATGTGTCCAGAGTGGAAGACAGATGTGGAAACGGATCTCAGACCCGCCCCTACGATGGCGAGCGGTCGGTGTCGAGCCCGTGGCGAGAGCCCTTGCGGTCGAGGCGGCTTAGGGAACAGCCGATGGTGCTGAGCTGACGGGGCGTCAGGAGAGGCCCTCGAGACCGAGATCCTCGCCCTCTTCCACGTCGAACTCCACGATCTCTCCGGTGACGTTGAAGATGACGCGCTCGCAGACGTTGAGCACTCTGTCGGCAGCCCTCTCCCGGTTGTGGTCCACCCAGAGCAGGTACGTGGCACGGTCCGTGGTGCTTGGGTCGGCTGCGATCAGGGCCAGCAGTTCCCGGTAGATCTTGTTATGGATGGCATCGACCTCGTGCTCCCGTTCTGGGATCGTGCGGGCCAGGGCTGCGTCCTGGTGCACGAAGGCCTCGAGGGCCTCGTGCAGCATGGAACTGACCCTGGCCGCCATGCCAGGGAGATGCGTCGCGGGGGCCAGCAGGGGTTCGTCGCCCATCAGTATGTTCACCTTGGCGATGCCCTTGGCGTAGTCTGCCATACGTTCCAATTCGGTGGCTATCTCCACCACGGCGAAGATGGTCCGCAGGT
>DAOUEW010000116.1:0-11852 GCA_034430275.1 Anaerolineae bacterium
TGAGCGACATCGCCACGCTTGTGTTGGAGGGCGAGCTGGACCCTGTCACGCCGCCGGAGTACGGCCGACTGGTGGCCGGGTATCTGAAGAACGCCTACTACTACGAGTTTCCAGGCGCCGGGCACGGCGTCCTGGCCGGGGATGACTGCGCCCTCGGCATTGCCAGCGCTTTCCTGGAGGATCCCGCCGAGCCGCCAGATGCCTCCTGCATCGCCCAGATGCCGGGCGTAGTCTTCGATCTACCGAGGGAATCGACAGAACTGGTCCTCAAGCCCTTCACCAGCGAGGAGAGTGATATCCGGGGCCTGGTCCCCGCGGGCTGGGAGGAGCAGTTTCCCCTCGACTTCCGACGTGGCGAGTCGGCGCTTGACCCCACCAGACTCGTTCTCAACGCATACCGGACATCCAAAGGTGAGTTGCTCGACTCGCTGTTGTCGTGGCTTGAGGTTGATCCGGATGTCGAACCCGTAGCTACGGCCGAGTCGGGCAACTTCTACTGGGACTTCTACAAACTTCAGGCTGGGGCCTACCCTGTCGACCTGGCGCTGGCAGAGGAGGCCAACACGTCGTACTTCGTTCTGCTCTTTTCACCGAAGGACGAGCGTGACACCTTGCGCGAGCAGGTCTTCCTGCCCGTGGTGGAGGCGCTGGCGCCTCTGGAGTAGCTAGCGGTTGCCGAAGTCTGAGCCGGGGACCCTGTCCGCCTTCAGGGCTGGACAGTCTCTTCCCGTAGAAGCCAACTTATCCGCCACGAGCAACGATGCGTAGGAAGAACTGCATCGGCGCAGCATAGCCAAGAAGCACGGAGGAGCCCGTGCTTCACAGCGCCTAGTTCTTCGCCGCCAGAGGAAACCAGATGCTCGGGCCCGCCGTCTTGATCATCTCTGACCGACTTGGAATCCCGTTCACGAATACCGTCACCAGGGAAGGCCCTGCTGGAAATCCTCGGACGGGTGCGGAAGTGAACTGTACATCGGTGAAGGGCATCGCTGGATCGGGAAGCAGCCAGCGCACCTGTTCGTTATCCACCCTCCGCAGTTGCACCAGAGGATAATTGGTCGCCGAGTTGTTGGTGCCACCCCCCGAGGCCTCGGTCCCTCCATATCCCCGAAAGCCGCTACCGGTGGCCTCCAACGCCCTGCCCAGCAACAGAGGCGAAGTGGTCTGGGACAGAGTTGGCCGCCAACCTGGCTGAAAGCCCTGCCCGCAGTCGAACAACTCCGCGCTAGTGCGTACATCCCCCGTTCCCGCCGCAACCAGCACCTGCCCGTTGCGAAGCAGCGTCGCCGTGGCCGACCCACGGAGTTTGCTCATGCTGTCTGTGCCACTCCAGCTCCCGGTGGCCGGGTCATACAACTCCGCGCTGTCCAGATACGCGCTGCTCCCGTAGCCCCCAACCGCCAGCACCTCTCCGCTGGGAAGCAGCGTTGCCGTGTGCCACGCGCGGGCGGCGTTCAGGCTACCCGTACTGCTCCAGATGCCTGTCGTGGGATCGTACAGCTCCGCGCTGTCCAGGGAGATCCAGCCGCTGCCTTTCCCCCCGGCGACCAGCACCTTTCCATTGGGCAGCAGCGTCGCCGTGTGCTCCGCGCGGCCGCTGCTCATGCTGCCCGTGGTCGTCCAGATCCCCACTGCTGGGTCGTACAGTTCGGCGGTCGCGAGAGGCGTTCCGCCTGTGCCCTGGCCCCCCGCGAGCAGAACCTTTCCATTGGCAAGCAAGGTCGCCGTGTGCGACGAGCGGGCGGTGTTCAGGTCGCCCGTAGGACTCCAGGTTGCCAGCGCAGGGTCGTACAATTCCGAACTCGACAGATAGTCGCTGCCATACCCCGCAGCGACCAGCACCTTCCCATTGGGCAGCAGCGTCGCCGTGTGCGACTTGCGGGCACTACTCATGCTGCCAACGCTGGTCCAGTTCCCCGTATGGGGGTCATAAGACTCTGCGCTGGCCAGAGGTACGAAGCTCATACCTGCGCCCCCGGCCACGAGCACCCTCCCGCTGGAAAGCAGAGTGGCGGTATGCCCCCCCCGAGCATTGCTCAGGCTACCCGTGTTGGCCCAGCTCTCCGTGCTGCGGTCGTACAACTCCACGCTGGCGAGGGGCACATCGCCCGTGCCGAGCCCTCCGGCCACCAGCACCTTCCCGTTGGGTAGCGGCGCCGCCGCATGAGCATAGCGGCCAGTACTCAGGTCGCCCGTACCGCTCCAGCTAGCCTCAGCAGCCAGCTCATACAGCTCCGCGCTAGCCAGATACGTGGCGCCGCTGCCCTCGCCCCCGGCCACCAGCACGCTACCGTTGGCAAGCAAGGTCGCCGTGTGCGACGCGCGGCTGCTGTTCAGACCACCAGCACTGCTCCAGGTCCCCGTGGACGGGTTGTACAACTCCGCGCTGGCCAGAGGAGCGAAGCCCGAACCAGACCCCGCCGCCACCAACACCTTGCCGTTGGGCAGCAGCGTCGCCGTGTGCCACGCCCGGAGGCCGCCCAGGTTACCCGTCTTGCTCCAACTCGCCGCCTCGGGGTCATACATCTCCGCGCTGGCCAGAATCCCGCCGCTGTTGCACCCCCCGGCCACCAGCACCTTGCCGTTGGGCAGCAGCGTCGCCGTGTGATAGTACCGCGCGGTGCTGAGGCTATCCGTGCTGCTCCAGGTTCCGTTTGCCGGGTTGTACAACTCCGCGCTCGCTAGCCACCCGCTGCCCCCATACCCCCCCACCACCAGCACCTTTCCCTCGGGCAGCAGCGTCGCCGTGTGGCTATGGCGGGCGCCGCTCATGCTGCCCGTGCTCTTCCACGTCCCCGTCCCAGGGTCGTACAACTCCGCGCTGGCCAGATCCCCGCCACTGCCCTCCCCCCCGGCCACCAGCACCTTACCACTGGGAAGCAACGTCGCCGTGTGCAACGTGCGGCCGGCGCTCAGGCTGCCTGTGCTGCTCCAAATTCCCGCTGCCGCGTCGTACAACTCCGCGCTGGCTAGATGACCGCCGCCGTCTCCTTCGCCCCCGACAACCAGCACCTTGCCGTTGGGCAGCAGGGTCGCCGTGTGATCATGCCGCGTGCCGGTCAGACTGTCCGTGGTGCTCCAGGTCCCTGCTGTCGGGTCGTACAACTCCGCGGTTCCCAGATACGATGGACCGCTGCCCCGCCCCCCCGTGACCAGGACCTGCCCGCTGGGCAGCAGGGTCGCCGTGTGCAAGTACCGGCCGGTGCTCAGGCTACCGGTCGTGTTCCAGGTCCCGGCGGCCCAAACCCTCCGGGGAAGCACCCCGGCCAATAGCCCTACCACCAGGGTCACCATCATCCCGGCACGGACGGCGGTGCGAGGGTACAGCTTGTGGATCGTCCTCCTGTGGTCCATCTCATCTCCTCCCACCTTGGACGCAGGCTCAGTAGCCTTCGTTTGCAGCCTTCGACCGGTCGCCCCTTGAGGCGGCAACCGCCGATTCCGACTGGGGTAACATCACGATTCTGCTGTCAGTTGTAGCTATTGGCCGTGAGAGTTGGATTGGGACACGTACTAGGTAAGCGGACAGTTCACTGAGAACTCATCGTCGCGAGAAGTGGACAACCGAGTCAGAGTGTCGCCGCAGGGGTTAGCAGGCTCAGGTCTTTCGCACAAAGTATAACACGAGTTCGTGTTTGTGTCAATTCCGTTCCTCCTTACCTCGGTCTACAGTGATGGCCGGCGGGCTGCCACACCGCTCTGTTCGCACTCCCTTGACCGGGATTGTCGTGACAGCAACCCTCTCTCAGTCGCCTCTTGATATCGATTCACGCTGGCGGGTACGCTCACTAGGTCGGGATATCGCCTCGCAACTGGCGCTCACCCAGAACACGAGGTCCATAGCGTGAAGGACAGAAAGCTGCTCATGATCCCCGGCGCCATCGAGTTCACCCCAGAAGTCATGCAAGCCATGGGCATGCCCACGACCAGCCACGTCGCGCCCAAGTTCATTGAGGTCTTTGGCCAGGCCCTGGAGAGGTTGGGCGACTTCTTTCTCTGCCCCCACGGGCAACTCTTCGTCGTCGCTGGGTCGGGCAGCCTGGCCATGGACATCGCCGACGCCAACCTCGTCGAGCCTGGCGACAAGGGCATCGTGATCAATACTAGCTACCTCTCCGACCGCATGGGCGCTATCTCGGAGAGATGTGGCGCACATGTGATCCAAGCCGAGGTGTACATCATCGTAGTAGTGGGCGCGAAAGGCCTCGGTCCAGCGGGTGTCCAGGATGATGAGCTCCACACCCTTGATCGCCCTATCCCCGACGCCAGACGTGCTGGCCTCGACTGAAGAGGTCAACGCGGTTGGTGGTAGCGATCACTCAGTGCTTGCTTAGGTACTCGAGTGTGTTGGGCAGGGACTGAGACGCCTGGGGGCTCTTTGTCGCGTCGGTGGAGACTGCGGATCACGGCGTGACTTCGATGTGGGTGAGCCGTAGGGCCCCGTCTGATACGGCATCACCGGTGCTAACGGGCAAGCGCCCACCAGTGGCGGGGTTGTAGATGCCGACCTGCAGCGTGTGTGTGCCCACCTCTATGTCGGATGGCAGGCGGACGGTGTGGTCGTCGATGATGATCTCGCCCGAGACCCATAGACTCGTGGGCAATGTGCCATTTGCCGGCGGGCTATCGTGCTGGGCCGCCAGCTGCCCTTGTCCGTCCACTAGGTGGACGAAGACTGTGTATGGCGTATCGACTTCCAGCCCAGCTCACCAGTAGAGGGTCAGAGTCAAACAGTCGCCTGCATGGATCACCGAGGGGTTCAAGGTGTAGCCCGCCAATTGGGCCACTTCTCCAAAGAAGGTATCCGTCCTGTTGATGTTGTCCGGCGGGGCATAGACGTGAATCCTATCCTCGACCCGCACGGCACCCAGAATGACGCGACTCATCGGCCACCATTGGAGTTGTCTGTTTCCCATGGTCAACCGCGCCTCAAGTTGGTATGCGCGATCACACGGGGCACGCGATGTTTGCAGAGTGTGTGTGCTGCGCAATAGCATGCCTGGATCCCACGCGTCCAGAGCCAGTCCCTCGAATAGGGGATAGGTGTGTATGGCTGCTGTTTCTTCCCCCCTGGTGGACGACAGGCTGAGGCAAAGGCTGACATCCTCGGCCGGGCGCTCGCGGACCTCCCACAGCATCTCCAAATGCACCGGGTCTCCAGGCCGCACCGGAGCTTCGCTCAACCGCCAGGATCTCAGCGCGAGGGGCCCTGCGGTAATAGGAATCGGTGGAACTACCTCGTCGATGAGGTCTGTACGCACGAAGACGCGACTCGGCGCTACCTCCCACTGGCCCAACGAAATCGGCTCCACGCCCGGCCACGAGAGCCAACCCTCCTCTGGGTCAGAGCGGTAAACGGTCAGCGTGGCGGCATACTTCCCTGGCGGGGTTCCCAAGGGCAACCGCACTGGGATGACTGTAAGGCCCTGAGTCCCTCTGGGAATGGGATACTCTGGATACCAATTGACGGCGAGGGGCGCGTCGATGTCAAATGGAAGGTCCTCTGGCGTCCGACGCATTCGCACGGCCAGGAAGATCTCGGCAGGAAGAGGCTTCCGGGCCTCCCACAATAGACGCAAGTTACCCGCTGCATCTCCTCCTGTGAAGGGTTGATCGACCTCCCAAGCGGAGATCGTTACCGGCCACGCGGGTGGAGTAGCCGCGCTATGCGACAGAGAGGGCCACGGGATCTGCTCCCCCGCCGGGATGATGCGTACCAGGTTGCCCCAGGGGACAAGACTGTGTTTCTCGGGGAGATCGGCTGCCCAGCCATGAAGCGGCCCCGCCAAGTAGAGCGGGGCGCCTGTCTGCAGCCATGGCTCTATCACCCCCTGCGGATCAGGCGGGTAAAGCCCCCAGAGATCGATGCGCTGCCCCTCTGCCTGTTGGAGATACCAGAAAGGAGTGAGATCGGACCAGTTGGCGAGCAGCCCGGCCCCCTCTTCTAGGGGTTGAGCCATGGTGGCTTCCCACCATTGGCGGACTCCCTGTCCGGCGTCGCGCTCAATCTCAGGGAACCGAAGCCAGGCCAACGCAAGTAGCACCAGGGAAACAACCATGACTGCGAACCGGTCGTCCGCGAGGTGGCGCAATCGGCGGAATCGCCTCAAGCGATCACTAGCGAGTGAGAGCGCGCCATGCAAGGCAAAGGCGCTGACAAACAGCGCAGCCCAGAACGCGGGAAGGAGATAGGCAGCGGGTTTAGGTTGTTGTACAAACCCTGTCAAGACCGTCGTGCAGAGAGCAAGAGAGACCAGCGTGACGGTCAGCGCCTTGTCCCTACGTAGCAAGCACACCACGCCGGGCAGCATGAGCAGGGTAATGGGCCAAGGTACTTCGCTCCTCCAGATGGCGAGAACGTCTGCGGTACGTACAACGGCTTTCTGCAGACCTCCCGCGAGCACCGTGCCGAGGCCAGGCCCCAGAACCATGGAGCCACTCTCACCGACAATATAGTGCCAAATGTCCTGCCACTGTATCGTAGGCATATACCAACCCGGCACTAGGCCGCGATAGATCGCGCTGGACAAACCGACGCCCTGAAGTGGGGGCCATCGCCCGAAGGCACACCAGCGCCAGGGGACGTAGGCGTACAGCGCTAGGAGGACAATCCCCGCCAGCACGATAGCCGCCAATAGGCGGCGGACACGGCCCAGGCGGAACGAACACCACAAGACGTAGGGTAACCAGAAGAGAAGCTGTAGGCCAGCAGTGACGTGAGTCCCTAGGGCCAGCCCGAGGAAAAGGCTCGAGACAAGTGGCCGACTTCCCCACGCCGTCCAGAAGGCACCAATGAGAAGCGCCAAGACCAGCGTGTAGCGCTCGGCGGCCAGGCTCCAGAACCAGACGCTGGGAGTCACAGCCAAGAAGCCTCCCGCCAATAGGGCAACCGAAACGCGTCCGCTCAGCCGTCGGGCAAACGCGGTCGTCAGTGCGCTAGCTCCAGCACCACCAAACGCGGAGAGCATGTTCATCCGCCATGCCACGGTGCCCAGGGGTACGTGCGACCATGCCCAGCCGACGAGCATGTAGAATGGAAAGCCGTTGCTGTGCGGCAAACCGAGACGTGCTGACAGGTACTGGAACTCCCCAATGTCGCCGGTGGCCAGATCCGGCGTCATGGTGAACGCGTAGAGCATGAAAGCCAGGCCGAAAACCAGAAGCGGCAAACTGTACACCCGCCTCTCTGCCGCCGATGCCCACGCGCTTGGCAATCGTTGGGTGATACGTCTTGCGATCTTTCGGCGATCCAGCATCTTTGCCCTGAACCAGTGAATGGCCTTTGACCTACATATGTCAGGCACGCGAACGCTCGAGCCGAACCTCCTGCTCATCCTATTGGCCGGCGGTCCCATGAACTGAACACCCCCTGGCAGGACGTTCAGCACGCGCCCGGCAGCGTCCTCTGTGAACCGGGCTGTGTTGCCAGAATCGCGCGGCTCGATCCCCGGGGCACCATGGATGGACCCGAGATACCTCGTGAATCTATCTCTCCGAGCAGATGGCCCATTCCGCTATCGCGACACTAGACTACCAGGGAAGCATATACTGGCACGTTGAGCGGCGGCGCTGGTTGCTCAGCAGTATATCACAGCCTCGGTGTTGTATCAAATGACTATGGTGGGTGACCCAGGACATCCTGACCACTTTACCACGATTCTGAAAGCCGTCTTGACTCTCTACTGGAGCACCTCGAGGATCTCGGTAGCTATGCCCCCTCTTGAGAGTCTCTGGCAGACAGCTACGGAGCTGACCCCATGATCTCGCTCACCCATGCCGAGTTGACTATCATTGATGAGAGCCTGGCTCGCCGCAGGCTCCTGGAGGTTCAGCATCACTTCGGTGGCAATGTCTCCCATACTGCCGGATAGCTCCAATGCTCTCGCAATACGGCCTGGCCCTCTCTTCATACACCGTGCGCAGTATCCTCCGCCGTCACGGCCTATGCCAGGCCGGGAAGAAGAGGGGCAAGTTACACCCCCGCCCGTACCCATGACTGGCAAGACCTCTGTCCCTCCGAGGATTCCAAATCGATCTTAGGCATGCCCTGGACCTCAAGAGTCTCCCTATCGAGGTCTACAACCACCTCAGGTGTCACAAAGTGCCTCCCTGCCAGTGGGCCGCCACACCGCCCCGCCGCACCCGCCTGACGTATATCGGCCCTGACAACGACGCCCCTCTACTCACCCCTTGACATCGGTTGACACAGGCGGGTATACTCGCTATGTCACCAAAGGCGCTGGAAGGCGGCGCCTTCCAAGGAACAGGAGGCCGAACCTGTGAAAGACAGAAGACTGCTCATGATCCCCGGCCCCATCGAGTTCACCCCAGAAGTCATGCGGGCCATGGGCATGCCCACCACCAGCCACGTCGCGCCTAACTTCATTGAGGTCTTCGGCCAGGCCCTGGAGCGGCTGCGCGACGTGTTCCTGTGCCCCCACGGGCAACCCTTCGTCGTCGCTGGGTCGGGCAGCCTGGCCATGGACATCGCCGCAGCCAACCTCGTCGAGCCTGGCGACAAGGCTCTCGTGGTCAACAGCGGCTACTTCTCAGACCGTATGGGAGACATCCTGGAAAGGTACGGCGCTGTCGTCAACCACGTCCGCGCCGCAACCGTCGGGGAAGCACCTGCCCTCGAAGACGTGGAAGCCGCCCTGAAACAGGGTGGCTACAAGGTGATGGCCTTCACTCACGTGGACACTTCCACCGCTGTGGTCGTCAATGCCCAGGCCCTGGGTGCCCTGGGTCTCGAGCATGGCGTGCTCACGATACTCGATGGCGTGTGCTCCGTCGCCGGAGAGGAGTTGCGCCAGGAGGAATGGGGCATCGATGTGGCCTTCACCGCGTCCCAGAAGGCTATCGGTGTGCCGCCCGGCTTGGCGCTGGCGGTCGCTGGCCCCAGGGCCATGGACGCCTTCAGTGAGCGTAGAGCGCCTGTCGGCAGCTACTACGCCGACTGGACCAACTGGCTGCCCGTCATGGAGGCCTACGAGGACCGTCGAGCCGGCTACTTTGGCACCCCTGCTGTGAACCTCGTTTGGGCCCTCAACGTCAGCCTGGGGCAGATCCTGGAAGAGGGGATGGACGCCCGTTTCCAGCGGCATCGTCGTTTGAGTCAGGCGTTCAAGGCCGCCGTCAGCGCCCTGGGCATGGATCAAGTGCCGGTCAGGCCTGAAGTGGCGGCCAGCACCCTCACCGCGCCCTACTACCCAGACGGTGTTGATGCAACCTTGCTTGGCTACATCAAGGAGGCGGGAGTCATCGTGGCCGGAGGTCTCCATCCAGAGATCAACGACCGGTATTTCCGCGTCGGGCACATGGGAGTAGTGACCGAGTCGGACATCCTGGTCAGCATCGGAGCCATCGAGAAGGCGCTGGTCCAGGCTGGGCACCGCTTCGACCCTGGAGCAGGTCTGACCGCCGCACAGGCTGTGCTCACACGCTGACGTGCGTCAACAGATCTACACGTTCACTCTCTTCCTGGGGGGGACGATCACGGCCGAGCATGGCATCGGCGCCACCCGCCGGGAGTACCTGCCTATGGCGCTGGATCAGGTCCAGATCGGCCTGATGCGAGGCATCAAGGTCACCTTCGATCCTCACAACATCCTCAACCCGGGAAAGATCTTCCCGTAAGAACCCTGGAGGAGGCCAACACTCATGGCGCAACCTCAGATCTCGTTGAAGGGCGTATTCCCGCCCATTCCAACGCCCTTCGACGAACAAGGACAAGTGGCACATCAAGCGCTGCGGGAGAACCTCGAACGCTGGAACCAGTACGATCTGGCGGGATACGTGGTCCTGGGCTCCAATGGGGAGGCGGTCTACCTCGCCAAAAAAGAGAAGATACGTGTGTGGGAGACAGTCCGGGACGCCGTGCCGTCCGGCAAGCTTCTGATAGCTGGAACAGGCTGCGAATCCACCCAAGGGACCATCGCCCTCACCCAGAAGGCAGCCGCGGCTGGTGCTGACGCCGCCCTTGTGGTCACCCCGCACTACTACTCTGGCAGGATGACCTCGCCTGGCCTGCTTCAACACTACGCATCGGTGGCCGCAGCCTCGCCCATCCCTGTGATGATCTACAACGTCCCCAAGTTCACCCACGTTGACATGGACGCTGCCACCATCGCTCAGGCCTCTCGCCACCCCAACATCGCCGGCGTCAAAGACAGCAGCGGCAACATAGCCAAACTCTCCGACGTCGTCCGCCTCGCTGAGCCTGGGTTCCAGGTGCTGGCCGGCACCGGCGGCTTCTTCTTCGCGGGGTTGAGCCTGGGTGCGGTGGGCGGAATCCTGGCGCTAGCCAATGTGGCCCCCCGGGAATCGATCGACATCCAACGGCTCCACGAGACACGACACTGGGACGAGGCAGCCGAACTCCAAAGGCAGATGCTCCCCGTCAACGCCGCAGTCACCACTGTCTATGGCATCGCCGGCCTCAAGGCTGCCCTGGACATGCTCGGCTACTATGGTGGCCCTGTTCGATCACCACTGCTAGATCTCGACCAGAAAAACAAACGCGCCTTGCGCAGGACGATGCTCGAGGCTGGTCTGCTCTGAATGTTCATCCACCATTCCCTGGTGGATTTGCTCTCTGCCAACTCGCGCCCAACCGCGCACCTCCCTCTTGGACAACCCGAGCAAACGCGCCCTTGGCTTCTCCCTGACCTTGTGCCCGCCCCCACAGAGACTCGTCATCTGTCCAGTTTTGCCAGATATGGTACAATCTCCCTGGAAAACCATCATACTGCTGCCGCGCACCACTTAGGACCGGTCGAAAGGTGGAGGCCCCCGCTATGAGAGACCAGCGGAAGACCAAAGCTCAGTTGATTCAGGAGTTGGCGGATGTGCGACGAGAGCTTGCCGCATTGCAGTTTTCGGAGGCGTCCCTCAAGGTCCAAGTGCAGCAGTTGTTCAGCGCTCTCGACACTATCCCTGTACCCGCCTACCTCCAAGCCCCAGACTACTCCATTCGATTCGCCAACAGCTCCTTTCGCAGCATGTACGGTGATACCGAGGGAAGACCCTGCTATGCAGTCCTGCACGGGAGAGCGAAACCCTGTGACGAGTGTCCGACGTTCAAGGTATTTGAGACCGGCGAACCTCAGGTCTGGGAATGGACGGATCCCTCCCAACGTCGCGTCTACCAAGTGTGTGAATACCCTTTCCCCGACGATGATGGTTCCCCCCTGGTGCTGGACCTTGCCATCGACGTTACACCACTCAAGCAGACTGAAGAAGCGCTGAGGGCTGCCGAGGAGCAGAAGGCGGCCATCCTCGACAGTATGTCCGAGCTCCTTGCCTACCAAGACCCCGACATGACAGTCGTGTGGGCTAACAGAGCTGCGGCCGAATCCGTGGGCTTGTCCATGGACCAGCTCGTGGGAGGCCACTGCTATGAGCTATGGCACGAGCGCAGTGAGCCATGCGAAGGATGCCCAGTCATCGAAGCGTATCACACCGGGCAGCCTCAGGAAGGCGAGATCGCGTCTCCTGACGGCCGGGTGTGGCTTGTTCGGGGCTATCCCGTCAAAGCCCAAGGCGGCGAAGTCGTAGGCGTGGTCGAGGTGACCCTGGACATTACTGAGCGAAAGCGTATCGAACAGGCGCTGCGACAGAGTGAGCGGCGCTATCGCGGGTTCTTCGAGGACTCTCCCATTGCCCTCTGGGAGGAAGACTTCACGGACGTCAAGGCTTACATTGAGAAGCTGCTCCGCGCAGGAGTGCAGAACCTGGCAGCTTACTTCGACGCGCATCCCGAAGCAGTGCGTGAATGCGCCAACTTGGTGAAGCTTGTCCAGGTCAACCAGGCAGCGCTGGGGCTGTACGGAGGTCAAACCGTGGAGGACTTC
>DAOUEW010000117.1:0-19809 GCA_034430275.1 Anaerolineae bacterium
CACCAGTCAGCTACAAGCGGTGGCCGGGGCTATCCAGAACGGTGACTTCGTGGACATCCTGATCTCGTACTGGATGGTGGACACCGAGGCGGAACCAACCGCGAGCGAGGAAGAAGGAGCTGTACCGGCAGAGTCCTACGTCCTCCTGGCCCAACTGCTGCTTCAGGACGTGGAGGTCCTGCGTGTCGGCGCATGGGCCGGTGTCGCCGTCCCGCCGACGGCAGAGGAGGAAGCGGCGGCAGAAGAGACACCAGTGCCGGAGGGAGAGGAAGGCACAGCCGAGGGCGAGCTGGCGCCAGTCAAGGCGGGGGCGGAGGTGATTCTCACGCTGTTGCTGGACCAGCAGGACGCTCTGGTTCTCAAGTTTGCACGCGCAAGCGACGCCTCCATAGACCTCGTGCTGCGCGGGCGCGAGGACCATGCAAGTGTGCGCACCGAGACGGTGAGTCTCGAGTACGTCATGACCAGGTTCGAGATCACGGTCCCGCCTGAGCCCATGCGGTTCGTGCCCAAGTCCTATCAACCGTAGCCGAGCGCGCTGGTGCGCGGGTACACGAAGGAATTCCCAGTGGCGAGAGAATAGCCATGGCTGAACTACCCGACAGCAAGATACGCGTCCTCATCGTGGATGACATTCCCGAGACCCGGGAGAACGTGCGTAAGCTGCTCTACTTCGAGAAGGACATCGAAGTCGTTGGCGCAGCCGCCAATGGCACTGAAGGCATCGAGATGGCACGCAGCCTTCGGCCCGACATCGTCCTGATGGACATCAATATGCCAGACATAGACGGCATTACCGCGACGGAGTCCATTTCCCAGTCGGTGCCCGAGGTGCAGATCATCATGATGTCGGTCCAGGGTGAGACCGACTACTTGCGACGATCAATGCTGGCGGGTGCCAGGGAGTTCCTGGTGAAGCCTTTCTCGGCCGATGAGCTCATAGCCAGCATACGTAGGGTCTATCAACTGAAGCCCAAAGCGGTCGCCGTCCAGCCACAGATCCTGCGACCAGAGCCCATCACAGAAGGTCGAGTTTCCACCCCCAGCCTCACTCTGACAGAGGGCGAGGTGGTTTGCGTATACAGCCCCAAGGGAGGCACAGGGTGCAGCACCATCGCCACCAATCTGGCGCTTGCGCTGAACAACGGGAATAGCAGGTCTGCCCTGGTGGATGGCGATCTACAGTTCGGGGACATCGCTGTGCTGTTGAACATGCAGCCTAGCAGGACCATCAACGACATCGTAGCACACATGGACTCCCTGGACGCGGATTTCCTGAGCGACGTGATGATGGCGCACCCATCGGGACTCAAGATCCTGCTGGCGCCGCCCAGACCAGACGTGGCTGAAATGGTCAGGGCAGATGATATGAGAGAGATCATCAAGAACCTGAGGTTGCTCTACCACTACACCATTGTGGACACAGCATCCTATCTGGACGACGTTGTCCTCACCGTGCTGGAGCTGTCGGACACCATCCTTCTAGTCACCACGCCGGAGATACCTGCCATCAAGAACGTGAGACTCCTCCTCGAAGCTCTGGATGCCTTGGACTATCTCAGCAAGACTCGGCTGGTCGTGAACATGGCTGGTCGCAAGGACGGGATCACCGACAAGGACATCGCCGATCACATCAAACACCCGGTGTTCGCCACCATACCCAGAGACAATGGCCCTGTCACCGCCGCTGCCAACCAGGGAGTGCCCATCGTGGTCAGCAGTCAGAAATCCCCCGTTGCCAGGGGCATCTCCAAACTAGCCGAACTCGTGCGCACGGAAGCGGGTCAGGCAGCAGACAAGCGATCCAAGGGAGCAGCGTCGTCTCCAGAGACAGCGAGCAGAAGGCTCCTGGGACGCATTTTTGGTTGATCCAACAACCTCCCGACGAGATAGGATGCGGTCAAGGAGGCATACCTGAATGTCGCTTCTGAAACGTATAGAGAAGGGCCAGAAGCCGGAAGACGAGATCCGGACCACCAAGCTCGAAGAGCTGAGGCTTAAGCGCAGGCCTGCGAAGCCCGCGCGCGATACCTTTTCCGAACTGAAGAACCGAGTTCAGAAGAAGGTCATCGCCGAGCTGGACCCGCGCATGGACCTCTCTCAGACAGGTGAGGTGCGTGGTGTCATCGAAGAGATGTTCAACACCGTCCTGGCTGAGGAGAACGCTATCCTGAGCCGCGCGGAGCGGAACGTGCTTCTCGAGCAAATCGTGGCCGAGATCATGGGCCTGGGCCCGCTGGAACCATTGCTCAAGGATGAGACCATCACCGAGATCATGGTCAACGGCGCACACAAGATCTACATAGAGCGGCAGGGCAAGATCGAGAAGACCTCCTACAGGTTCGAGAGCGATGAACACGTGATGCGCATCATCGACCGAATCGTGGCGCCGCTGGGAAGACGTGTAGACGAGAGCCAGCCATACGTCGACGCACGCCTCCCCGACGGCTCCCGTGTGAACGTGATCATCCCGCCCCTCGCCATCCAAGGGCCTGTCATCACCATTCGTTTGTTCTCCAAGGTACCCTACACCATGGAGGACCTGGTAGGCTTCGGCACCCTGACCCCCGAGATAGCCGAGTTCCTGGAGATCTGCGTGAAATCGAGGCTCAACGTCATCATCTCAGGTGGCACCGGCTCTGGGAAGACGACGACTCTCAATGTGCTCTCGGGCTACATACCCAACGATGAGCGCATCGTCACCATCGAGAATGCGGCGGAACTCCAGCTCCAGCAGGAGCACATCATCTCGCTGGAATCCCGCATGGCCAACATCGAGGGCAAGGGCGAGGTGAGCATTCGAGATCTGGTAGTCAACTCCCTCCGAATGCGGCCCGACCGCATAGTAGTCGGGGAGGTACGCTCGGGCGAGGCGCTGGACATGCTCCAGGCCATGAACACAGGGCACGACGGCAGCCTCACCACGTGCCACTCCAATAGTCCTCGAGACACCCTGGCCCGTCTGGAGACGATGGTGCTCATGGCCGGCACCGATCTCCCACACCGTGCCATTCGCGAGCAGATCTCGTCGGCCCTGCATTTGATCGTCCACCAGGAACGACTCAGAGATGGCTCAAGGAAGCTTACCAACATCACCGAAGTGCAAGGCATGGAAGGGAACGTCATCGTTCTCCAGGACCTGTTCAGCTTCGAGCAAACGGGATTCGACGACGGCCGTATCATCGGTCACCTAAGGCCTACCGGGGTCCGGCCCAAGTTCACCGAACTCATAGACGCGTCCGGGTACCATCTGGAGGCCAAAGTGTTCGGATATGACCAGCGAGGACGACTGAGAGCATAGGAGGTAGCCAAACTGGACCCCATACTGATTCTGCTACCACTTCTGGCGGGGGGTTCCATACTGGTTGTCTTTCTGGGGATCTCCAGGGTGCTGGCCTCACGCTCGAGGGTCATCACCCGTCTGGGCGACGTCACAGCAGTGGTGGCCGAGGACTCCGCGAAGGGCGCCGCGCGTGGCGAGCGCGCAGTGCCAGAAATGGTGGTGAGTCTGGATCGGGCCATCGCCGGGCAGAGCTTCGCCAAGCGGGTCGCCACCGATCTGGCCCGGGCCAATCTCAAATTCACGGTGGTAGAGTTCATGCTCTTGAGCCTCGCCGCCATCGCTGCGGGTATGGCTCTGGGTGCCATCGCCGTGCGCCAGATGTGGATAGTGGGCGCTACAGGGGGCGCGGTGATTGGCTTCATACTGCCGCGTTTCCTCTTGGGGATGCGTCAGAGCAGACGATTGAACGCCTTCAACGACGAGCTTGGTGACACCATCACCCTGCTGGCGAACTCACTACGCTCAGGTTATAGCCTCTTGCAGTCCATGGAGATGGTAGGGCGAGAGTTGCCCCCACCTATGAACGAGGAATTCCAGCGCGTAACCAGGGAGATCGGCCTTGGCCTGTCCAACCAGGAGGCGCTCAACAACCTGCTCAGGCGCATCCAGAGCGATGACCTCGACATGATGATCACCGCCATCAACATCCACCACGAGGTGGGTGGCAATCTGGCCGAGATCCTGGACACCATCGGACACACCATACGAGAGAGAGTGCGTATCAAGGGCGAGATTCGTACTCTGACAGCTATGGCCAGGTATTCTGGCTATCTGGTCAGCATCCTGCCCGTGGCCGTCGCCGGCCTGCTGTTCGTCATGAACGCCGACTACATGTCCGGTCTCTGGGAAGACCCCTGCGGAGTACAGATGATCGTCGCTTCCGCCATCGGCATGGTCTCTGGCTGGATCATCATTCGCCGTGTCGTGGCCATCGAGATCTGATGCCCAGGTGCGAACGTCAGTCTAGAGGAACTATGAGATGTCAGACATGCTACTGCCTTTGCTGATCTCCCTTGGCATCGGGGGCAGCATCGTCATCGTCTTTGTAGGTTTGGCCTCGCGCCGCCAGCCTGACGTGGTAGAAGAACGCCTCGGCGATTTTGGCACGCGGTCCGTGATGACCCTCGAAGAGCTCGAGCTCTCCGAGCCGTTCTCCGAGCGCGTGATCAAGCCCATGCTGAGAACGGTTGCCAATGTCTTCGCGCGTCTAACCCCACGGCGGAACATGGAGGCCATCCAGCACAACCTGGACCTGGCGGGCAACCCCTACGGGTGGTCCCCTACCGAATTCACAGGGCTCCGACTCGCGTCCGCTTTCGTTTGCGCTGGTCTGGGCTTTGGCCTGACCTTTCTCGGGCGTGCGCCCCTGAAGAACCAACTCTTCGCCACGGCCCTCGCAGGTGCGCTGGGCTACTTCTTGCCCACGATATGGCTGACCATGAGGATCAACAACCGTAAGGGGAACATCCTTAGAGCTTTGCCCGACGCTCTGGACCTCCTGACCATCAGTGTGGAAGCAGGCCTCGGCTTCGACGCCGCCATGAGCAAAGTGGCCGAGAAGTGGGACAATGAATTGAGTCAGGCCTTCACGCGCGTCCTGATCGAGATCCAAATGGGGACGCTACGACGAGAGGCGCTAAGGAAGATGGCTGAGCGCGCAGGCGTGCCCGAACTCACGAGCTTCGTGGCAGCAATTATCCAAGCTGACCAACTGGGTGTGAGCCTGGCACGGGTGTTGCACATCCAGTCCGAACAGATGCGCATCAGACGTCGCCAGCGGGCGGAGGAGCTAGCCAATCAAGCTCCGATCAAGATGATGATACCCCTGGTCTTTCTCATCTTCCCAGCCCTCTTCGTCGTCTTGCTCGGTCCTGCCCTACCCTCACTCAGAAGCGCCTTTGGCGGCTTCTAGGCCTTCACCCACACGCGAGCGCGACAAGTCCGCTCCAGCTCCCGCGCAGGTCGAGGGCTGGTAGCATCCCAGCGATGGATGGGCAGGCCACAGCACCAGAAAGCGAGCGATTGACCCCAACCCAAAGCTGGCGCACGGCCACGCACAGACTACTCGACTTGCTGTTCCCGCGCCGGTGCGTATCCTGTAACCGTGGCGTAGAGCTGCTATGCTCGTCGTGCCAGGACGAGATCGAGTTCATTCAGCCCCCCGTTTGTCCCATCTGCAGCCGATCCATGCCCGCGCCCCGGCGCTGCCTTGCCTGTGAGAGGATGCCCCTGAAGATAGACGGGATTCGCGCAGTGGGCTATCTCAGTGGACCATTGCGAACCGCCATTCATCGTTTCAAGTACTCCAATGTGCGTGGACTGGCTGAACTCCTGGGTCGACTGGCAGTCGAATCTCTCCTGCGCTATGATCTCCCTGTGGATACCATCGTCCCCGTCCCTCTGCACCAGCGCCGCCTGGCCGAGCGAGGATACAACCAAGCTAGCCTTCTGGCCGCTGAGATCGGCAGTGCCCTAGGTCTGCGTGTTGTCGATGATGTCCTGATCCGCGTCAAGAGCACCATCCCCCAGGTGGGACTCAACGCTCGACAGCGCAGGGAGAACGTGAGAGACGCGTTTTCATGCACCTCGACCTCGCTTAGGGCGCACAGCATTCTGCTGGTGGACGATGTGTGCACCACCGGAGCAACGCTGGAGGCCTGCAGCGCGGCGCTACGAGACGCCGCGTCTGGGCCTGTATGGGGATTGGTGCTTGCGCGGGAGAAGTGGCAAGAGAGCTGATCGATTTGTCCCTTGGACGGAGGATCACGACATGGAGTTGAGAATCACCAGCAAGAACATGGAGCTAAGCGACACCATCCGCGACTACGTGGACAAGAAAGCCGGCAGACTGGACCGCTATCTACGAAATATCGACGAGGCCTCCCTGGAGTTGACGAGAGCGAGCTCCAAGAGCGCCCAGGACCGGCACATAGCGCAGCTCACCGTGCGGGTCAGGGGCACCATCCTGCGTGCCGAAGAGACGGCGGCCGACGTCTTCACCGCCTTCGATGCGGTGCTGGACAAGATGTACCGCCAGATCATGCGCTACAAGACTAGCAAGCGTGGGCGTCGGCGGCCCCAGGAAGAGGAACTCCTGCCCCCTATCGAAGAATACGAGGAAGAGGCTGGAAGACAGATCGTAAGAACCAAGCGCTTCATCGTCGTTCCCATGAGTGAGGAAGAGGCCGCCGAACAGATGGAACTGCTGGGCCACGATTTCTTCCTGTTCCTCAACGCCAACACTGGTGGTCTGAATATCATCTACAGGCGGCGAGATGGCGACTACGGACTCATCGAACCGGAACTGGCATGACTCCAACGCGGGCCATTCTCCTAGTCTGCACCGGAAACATGTGCCGCTCCCCCATAGCGGAGGTCATCCTCAAGGATCAACTGCACACAGACGGCAAGGACCACCTCTATCGCGTGCACTCCGCCGGAACGTGGACCATTGACGGGCGCGGCGCCTCGCGTCTCGCTGTCGAAGCTATGCAGGAAGTGGGCCTGGACCTCACCGGCCACCGCACCCACCATCTCACCTCCGAGGACGTCCGCCAGGCCGCTCTGATCCTGGTCATGACCCAGGACCACAAGGAGTCACTACTGGCCGAGTTTCCAGAAGTGGGCCAGAAGACCTTTCTGCTGAGCGAGTTGGTAGGCAACAGGTATGACATCCCGGATCCTTATGGCACTGACTCACTGGAGCTCTATCGCGAGTGTGCCAGTGAGATAGACTGTCTGCTGCGTCGGGGCTACGACCGCGTTCTGGAGCTCGCTCGAAAGGACACGGGAGTGGCTTGAAGGGCTAGGCCCGTTGAAGGCGCCACAAGCGCCAGTACCTCACCAGTTCATAGTAGGCCATGAGGAGGCTGAGCAAGAGCCCCCGCCAGCCGTCTCTATACCCGCGCAAGGTCACGTAGCGCCAGAAGAACTGCCGGAGAGGCTGGAGCAGGAAGTTCCAGGGTCTGGCTCGTTGGCCGCTCTCGAACAACATACGCGCCTCGAAATCGGTGTACCTGTCCTGCTTCTGCCGGAATTCCTCCACCGTGGAGTAGTTGTAGTGAATGAGGGGGTTCCGCAGGTAGCCAGCCTCGCCGTCGAGGTCCACGAGTTCGTGGACCTCCCGGCGCTCGTCGTAGCGGGCCTTCGCTCTCCGCAGGAGCCGCAACTGGTAGTCAGGGTACCAGCCCGTATGACGAATCCACGCGCCGAAGATGTAGTTCCTCCTGGGCACCCACCACCCATCGAGATCTGAGCGGCTTATCGCTTGCCTCACCTCATCCGCCAGCTCCCTGGGCACCCGCTCGTCCGCGTCCACGAAGAGAACCCATTCGCTGCTGGCTGTCTCGAGTGCAGCGTTCCGCTGTAGAGCATAGTTGTCGAACCGCCGCTCTCGAACCTTTGCACCCTTGGACCGGGCGATTTCCACCGTGGCATCATCGCTCAAGGAATCCACGACCAGCGTCTCGTCCGCCCACTGGACCGTGTCCAGGCAGTCGGCGATGTTCTCTTCTTCGTTTCTGGTAAGAACGACGACCGACAACTCAGTCATGTGCTCTCTTGTGCCGTTGAAAGAAAGCCCAGGTCCGCCCCGCACGGGGGGACACCTAGGCTAGGGATCGAATCTCCGTATACGCGCGCAAGCGTCGCTTCAGACCCTCCGCATCCAGATTACCTCTGAGGTCCTCTGAGGTGCGCCCAACGCACCTGCAAGGCTTTGTAGGCGATCCCCAGTCTCACCAGGCACCTCGCAATGCGCCGGAAGGAGGTCCCGTAGTGCTTTTCGTAGAGGCGATACCGACTCCTGTGAAGCTCTACGTACATGTCTTCGCGGAACTGCCCGGTGCTCTGGCCCACGTGATGTACGATCTTCGCTTCTGGGCAGCAAAGGATCGTCCAACCCGCCCGCTTGATGCGCATGCACCAATCGATCTCCTCACAGTACATGAAGAAACCTTCATCCAACAAGCCAACCTCGTCCAGGACCGAACTCCGGACCATGAGAGCGGCTCCGAGAGGATGGTCGATGGCAAAAGGTTCTCCCTTTGCGTACCAGGCACGAGGATAACGACCGTTGAGGCGAGAGTTGAGCAACCGGTGATTGAGCGGAAAGAAGTCCATGAAGATCATGGGCAGCGTGGGAAAGGTGAAGGCGGAGTGCTGGAAGCTGCCATCAGGAAACAGCAAACTCGGGCCCACGGCTCCGACCTCGGTCCGCTCCTCCATCAACCTCACCATCCCCGCCAACGCCCCGTCTGTGGCCATGGTGTCCGGATTGAGGAGGATCACATACCGGCCGGTGCTCTCTCGAATCCCCTGGTTGCTTCCAGCCGCAAAACCAACGTTCTCCGAGTTGGCGAGGACGTGCACTTCGGGGAAGCTGCCTCTGATCATGGCGACGCTGCCATCCGAAGAGGCATTGTCGACGACGATGACCTCGAATCTCAGCGTGGAGCCCAGAGTGGAAAACACCGATGCCAGGCAGCCCCGCACCAACTCCCGCGTGTTGTAGCTGACCGTGACGACGGATAGATCCATCCTGGCCCACCGGCCTCAGAAGCCGATACTGATCTTGGTGGGGTGCTGCCGATCGTTCACGATACGCACCTGCTCGTGGATTAGACCGGCCCAGTAGTAAGGGGCGATGGTAGGTGGCTCGTCGATGATCGTGATGTGCCCCACAACAGTCACGCGCTGTCCGGGGAGCAGATACAGTTGCCTCTGGCCATTTATGATCCTCTCCTCCAGGTCATCGTCTCCGCCCAACTGCCAGCGATACGAATAGGAACGCCCGCTGCTATTGCCCTCGGAATCGACTCCCACCCGGAATATGCCTGGCTCCTCGTAGAACCCCAGCGTGTTGAAGTTCTCGCTACTTGTGTAGGTGGTGCCTGAGGCGGGTCCCTTGGTGCGAATGGCGATGGCACCCACGTTTTCTACGGTCATCGTCACATGGAGGGTCCCGCCCAGGGGAAGGACCTCCGGATAGAACTCCACGGTCTTGATCTCTGCCAGGGGCAAGCCACCATCTTCGATGGTCAACGGGGCCTCCCTGATCACCATGTTGCCGGCGGCATCCGCGGCTTCCACCACCACCGTGTAGTGGCCATCAGCCGGTGGGGATGCTCCCAGGTCAATCCCACCATCGTAGTCGTATTCCCACAGGCCCGGCTCAAGCTCCACCTTGCTGGGACTTCCCTGCAGATCGAACTCATCCTCGTCCCATCTCGTCTTGGGCAGGCCCACAGGGTGGTGCCGGCCCTCCGCGTCCCGCAGATAGACCTCCACCTCGGCCTGTTCCAGCAGGCGATAGCTGATGGCAATACGGTCGTTGATGCCGTCCTGGTTGGGCGTGAAGACCTCGGGATAGACCGTGAAGTCCTCGATCAGTGGACCCAGGCTATCGGCCCCCGCAACGGTCAACTGGCCCTCGACCGTCTCTTTCTCACCCGAAGCCTCATGCACAGCTTCAACCACCCAGGTGTACTCACCGTCCGGCAACACCTGACCCTCGATGGCGCCCCCAAACAAGGCTTCATACTCGCCTGGCGAACGTCTGTTACCGTTGCGGAAGATGTGCCGCTGCCCCTCTTGATCGAAGAAGTAGACGTAGATCAGACACTGACCAGACACCTTGTAGCTTATTCTGGCCACATCGTCCACTCCATCGGCATTGGGAGAGATCGTCGAAGGTTGTATCTCAACATCGTAGACCAGAGGGCGCCCCTCGGCACAAGCGCTGATCAACACCAAGACTGACCCCAACGTTACCGCCAACAGCAGCCAAATAGAGAGCCTACTCAACGCCGGTACCTCCATGTTGATCGCTATCTCCTGCCGAACCCTCGCTCCAACTGCCTGGCGCTCACGTGAAGCATCGTGGGCCGTCCGTGCGGACACGTGCGCGGAAGATTAGTCTGTTCGAGCTGTACCACCAGCTCCTGCATCTGTTCCACCGAAAGCCCTTGGCCGGCCTTGACCGCACCGTGACACGCTAGACCTATCTTGATCTCTTCTTCCCACGGCCGCGTGCCTTCGGCGGCATGAGCTTCATTCGTGATGTCCACGATAGAATTCGCCAGGTCCGTGGCCTTGAGGATGGCCGGAACAGCACGGACCAGGTATGTGCCCCCGCCGAAGCCCTCGATATCGAAGCCGAAGTCTCTAAGCTTGGCCAGCCTCTCGTCGTCCAGCACGGCCTGTCTCGGTCCCACCTCTACGGTGATGGGCTCCAGGAGCCTCTGCGAGGCCACTGAGGCCCTGGCGCTTTCCTCCGCGAAGCGGTCGTATAGCACGCGCTCATGCGCCGCGTGCTGGTCTATGAGGTACATACCAGTCGGTCCCTCGGCGATGATGTACGTCTGGCCAAGCTGGCCCAGTACCCTGAGCATGGGCAGCTTGTCCATGGCAGCACCCTCGACGCTGGCCACGACCGGCTCGCCTGTGCGCTGCACCTCCAGCGCCAGTTCTCCAGGCCGTGCCCGTCCCCTCTCCCCGGCCTCAACAAGGCGACTCTGCCGCGTCTCCACCACGGCCTCCCAGCCGAAGCTTGCCGAATCGCCAGGTACCGGCGCCATACGAGCCAGGGTCTGTCGGACCGACTTCTGTACGGCCGAGAATACTTCGCCGGTGTTGCGAAAGCGCACCTCGCTCTTGGCCGGATGTACATTCACGTCCACCTGATCGGAGGGTATCTGCAACCTTAGCACCACGATAGGATGCCGACCCTTCGGCAAGAGGCTGTGGTACGCCTCTCTGATGGCATAGCTGGTCAATCGATCTCGGACCCAGCGGCCGTTCACCAGCACTATCACGTTACGGGCATGTGAGCGATTCAACAATGGATCGCCCACGAAACCGCTCACAGAGACGGTTGATCCGCCTGTCGTGCCGTTCGGGATGCTGAGCATCCGTTCGGCGACCTCGAGGCCGTACACGTCCACCAGCACGTCATACAGATTCCCCGTGCCTTTGGACTGGAACACAGTGCGCCCATCCGTGAGCAGGCTGAATCGCAAAGCTGGACAGGCCATGGCATAGCAGGTCACCATCTCGCTGATGTGCCGTGCCTCAGTTGCGTCGGAGCGCAAGAACTTCAGGCGGGCCGGCGTGTTGAAGAACAAGTTCTCCACCGTGACCACGCTGCCCCGTGCAGCTCCGTGTGGCTCGTGTTGCACGATCTGCCCACCCTCGAGTCGCATCAAAGTCCCCGTCTCTTCGCCTTTGGCGCGCGTCGCCACCGTGACCTGAGACACGGCAGCGATGCTCGGCAGGGCCTCCCCACGGAAGCCCAGCGTCGAGATCTCAGCGAGCTGCTCCGCCGACTGGAGCTTGCTGGTGGCATAGCGTTCGAAGGCCAGCGGCACCTCGTCCTGCGGGATGCCACACCCGTCATCGATGACCCTGATCAGCCTTCGTCCTCCCTGACGTACCTCCATCTTGATCTCCGAAGCACCAGCGTCGACAGAGTTCTCAACCAACTCCTTCACGACGGACGCCGGGCGCTCTACAACTTCACCCGCTGCGATTTTCGATGCGACCTCTTGAGGTAGAACCTGGATAGCCATAGGTCAGGCGGACCACCACAGTCGGATCCAAAGACGTGGCACCAAAGCACCTGAGCTATTGTATCATAGCGGTTCGTGGTCTGCCAACGGCACGGATGCACCGCTCTGGTTTTCCATCCCTCTCCAGCGGCTGCTATTGACCCCAGCACCCTTCCTGGTGTTGTTCTTTGCGGTCTCTTCGTGTAGAATAATGCCGGGAAGCGGCCTCGCACGTGATGTTGTTAGTCAGGAGATATTGGGATGAACGAGAGTGTCATTGTGGGCGGGGTACGAACTCCGATAGGAAGCCACGGTGGAGGGCTGAGAGACGTAGCGCCACAAGAACTGGCCAGGATCGTCATGGCCGAGGTGATGAATCGAACCAGCGCGGACCCCAACGTGTTCGATGATGTCATCTTCGGGTGTTGCGGCCAGTTCTCGGACGCCCCGAACGTCGCCCGTGTGGCCGCACTGATGGCCGGCGTTCCAACCCACGTCCCGGGCTACACCGTCCAGCGCAACTGTGTATCCGGCATGGTCGCGATTACCAATGCTTGCCAAGGCATCAAGTCCGGTGATGGCGAGGCATACCTGGTAGGCGGTACGGAATCCATGAGTAGTGCTCCTTATACCGTCCGTGGAGCCCGCTGGGGACTCAAGCTCCGAAGCACAGAGTTCATCGATGTCCTGTGGGAGGGGTTGACCGACCCTGTCTGCGACATGATCATGGGCTACACTGCGGAGAACCTGGCCGCGCTCTACGGGATCACCCGCCAAGATCAAGACGAATTCGCGGTACAAAGCCACAGAAAAGCCTTCATGGCTACGCGCATGGGCAAGTTCAGAGATGAGATCGTGCCCGTCCCAGTGATCAAGCGTGTAGCGGGGCAAGAGGTTGCCAGAGAGGAAGTCACCCAAGACGAGAACATCAACGCTGGCCTGACAGTAGAGAAAGCCGCCCTCTACCCCACAGTCTTCAAGAAGGACGGCGTGGTCACCCCTGCCAATGCCTGCCCTATCTCCGACGGTGCGGCCGCGCTCGTCGTGATGAGCAAGCAGAAAGCCGATGAACTGGGTATGGAACCCATGGCCTACATCCGGAGCTATGCATACGTCGGCGTGCCGCCTGAGATCATGGGCATCGGACCGACCAAGGCCATACCCCTTGCTCTGGAAAGGGGCGGCCTCAAGCTTGCCGATATTGACCTCATCGAGCTAAACGAGGCCTTCGCCGCCCAGGCCCTGGCCTGCGGGATAGAGCTGGAAAAGGACGGCTTCGATTGGGAGAAGGTCAATCCCAACGGTGGAGCCATCGCCCTCGGCCACCCCGTCGGCTGCACCGGCGCACGGATCACCATCACACTTCTCTACGAGATGATCAAACAGGATGCCAGCCTGGGGTTGGCCTCAGCCTGTGTCGGTGGTGGACAGGGTGGCGCGTTGATCATCGAGAGGAAGTGAGGAGAAGGAATCGAGATGTACGACAAAGCCCAGAGAAAGGAATTCATCACTGCAGGAGAGGAGGTGTACGAGCAACTCAAGAAGGACCTGGAGCCTGCTCACGTGGACGAGATCGTGGCCATCCATCCCGAGAACAGGGATCACTTTCTGGGGAAGACCCTGAACGAGGCTGATGAGAAGGCCTTCACGAAGTACCCCGACCAATGGCTGTACTTCGTGCGCATCGGTTCGCCGGAAGCATCACTGCCCCTAAAGACCTGGTAGGCTTCGGCGACCCCGCAGGAGGGAGAAAAGGGATGTACATCTTTAAGGCTGGAGTCGTGGGCGCAGGTTTCATGGGCGCCGAAATCGCACAGGTCATCTCCTACTCTGGCCTGCCGGTAGTTCTCAAAGACATCGACCAGGAGCTACTGGATGAGGGACTGGAGCGCATCCGCAGAATCTATCAACGGCGTGTGGACAAAGGCAAGATGGACACATCCACCCTCACGGAGAAGATGGATCTGATCCAACCGACTCTTAGCTACGATGGCTTCGAAGACGCGGATATCGTCGTCGAAGCTGTACCGGACAACATGGATCTCAAGAAGCAGGTCCTGAAGGAAGTGCGGGAGGTGTGCCCGGAGAGCACCATCCTCGCCTCGAATACCACGGCGCTGAGCATCTCGGAGATGGGAGCGGCCACAGGGAAGCCGAACAAGGTGGTGGGCATGCACTTCTTCAGCCCGGCCCACATCATGAAGCTGGTGGAGGTCATCCCCGGACTGGACACAGACGAGGAGACGGTCAACGACGTGGTGATGTTCTCAGAGTCGCTGAGAAAGATACCAGTGGTGGTACAGGAGTGTCCTGGATTCCTCGTCAACCGCCTGCTCATGGCCTATCTGAACGAAGCCGCTCTTTGCCTGGAGCAAGGTGCGGGAACTGCGCAGGATATCGACGCTGCCATGGTAGGCTTCGGCTGGCCCATGGGCCCCTTCACCTTGATGGACATGGTTGGCGTCGACATCTGCTACACCACCGGCAAGTATTTGACAGAGGAGTATGGGGAGCGCCTCCAGGCTGCCAGTATCTTCGCCAAGCTCTACGAGGCCGGCCGTTGGGGCGAGAGGTCAGGCGCCGGATTCTACGGATACGGCGACCAGACCGACGAACCGGTGCGAAAGATGGTGGAGGAGATTCAGGCGCAGCCCGGAGCTGTGACGGGGACCGAGTTCAGCACAGACAGGCTGATGATGCCCATGATCAACGAGGCGGTCCTTTGTCTCCAGGAGCACGTGGCCTCCGCCAGCGACATCGACATGGCTGCCATCGCCGGCATCGGCATGAAGATGGGCGACGAGCGTATGGGTCCGCTGGCCATGGCCGACAGAATCGGCCTCGATGTAGTGCTGGAGAACCTGGAGCAGTTCAAGAAAGAACTGGGGCCCAGGTTTCACCCGGCGCGTCTCCTGCGGCTCCACGTGAGGGCCAATCACCTGGGTGAGAAGACAAACAGAGGGTTCCTGGAGCACGTAGGCTGACAACACTGTGTGGGCCAGCGGCAACGTTTCGTTCGCAGTGACTTGCACACCAAGGTGTTACTCGAGGGGAGCAGAAATGACTGAAAGGCAACACGTCAAAGTCGCGCGAGAGGACCGCGTAGCCATCCTCACCATTGACAACCCTCCGGTGAACATGATCTCGCGAGCGGTGGTGGATGATCTTCAGAGCGCTCTGGCAGAGGTATGGGCCGACGACGAGGTCAAGGCCATCGTCCTCACAGCAGGCGGCCAGATGGTTTTCGTGGCTGGCGCAGACATCAACGCCATTCTGGAATTGAAAACGCCCGCGGAGGCCAAAGCGATAGTCCAGCAGGTTCACGAGTTGTTCCTGAGTATCGAGAACTCGCATAAGCCCATCATCGCCGCCATCACCGGGCACTGTCTGGGCGCTGGAAATGAACTGGCCATGGCCTGCCACATGCGCATAGCCAACAACCGAGCGATGTTTGGACAGCCGGAGATCGCCCTGGGCATCATACCCGGCTTCGGAGGCACTCAGCGGCTGGCTCGATTGGTAGGAAAGGGCAAGGCGCTGGAGTTGATACTCACGGGGGACAGGATCACAGGTGCCGAGGCCGCAAACATCGGCTTGGTCAACAAGGCCGTTCCCGGAACGGAGGTGATGAAGGCCGCCATCGGGCTGGCCAAGAAGATCGCGTCCTTCGGCGAACCATCGGTCGCCGCCGCCATCGAGGCGGTGAACCAAGGCATGGCTGTCGGACTGCCTGAGGGCCTGGAGATAGAGGCAGAGAAGTTCTCCAGCTTAGTGGAGACCGAGGACATGCGTGAGGGGCTGACCGCGTTCTTGGAGAAGAGGCAACCCAAGTTCCAGGACAAATAGGAGGGGACGTCCATGGACTTCGCCCTGACCGAGGAACAACAGATGTTCCAGGAGCTGTTCCGGGATTTCGCCCAGAACGAAGTGCAGCCACTTGCCGATACGATAGACAGAGAGGAGCGCCCGCCCCTCGAAACCCTGCAGAAGGCAGCAGAGATGGAGTTCATGGGGTTGCCTTTCGCAGAGGAGTACGGGGGAGCCGGGATTGGAGCCATCGGCTATTGCCTGCTGGTGGAGGAATTGGCCAAGGTCTGCCTGGCCACTGCTTGCTCGTTGGGTATCCACACCTCGACAGGAGCTATGGCCATCAACCTGGGCGGCACCGATGAGCAGAAGACGAAGTACCTCGTACCACTGGCCAAGGGTGAGAAGATCGGTGCCTTCTGTGTCTCGGAACCTGACGCCGGATCGGACCTCTGGAGCATACGGACTACTGCTCTACGAGAGAACGACCACTACGTCCTGCACGGCTCCAAGACCTACGTCGCCAACGGCGACATCGCGGACGTTTTCACCGTTTTCGCCAGACCGATCTCGGGACCGCCCGAGGACGGGATAGCAGGGTTCATCGTGGAGAAGGGCTACCCTGGTCTCAAGGTAGGTCGTACGGAACGCACCATGGGCATCCGGGGCTGCCAAGTGGTCCAGCTCTTCTTCGATGGTTGCGTTGTGCCTGCCGAGGGGCTCCTGGGCGGCGAAGAGGCCGACCCTGGCAGGGGGGCCGAGATCGTCGCCCGGACGCAGGACTTCGCTCGTCTGAGCATGGCCGCTACGTGCCTGGGCGCAGCCGAGGGAGCCATGGAGGCAAGTGTCAGGTTCGCCACGGATCGGGAGCAGTTCGGCGTACCCTTGGCCAAGAAGCAAGCCGTCTCCGGGATGATCGCCGATATGGCCACAGAGATCGAAGCGCTCCGCTATCTGGTCTACCGGACAGCCTGGGCTGTAGAGCAGGACGAGGAATACACCAAACTTGCGGCCATGTGCAAGCTCTTCGGATCAGAAGTGGCGTGCAGAGTGGCCAACAAGGCTGTGCAGCTTCACGGAGGTGCGGGCTACATCAAGGATCTTCCCGTAGAGCGCATGTATAGAGACGCTCGCGTAACGCGGATCCTGGAGGGAACCAGCGAGATTCAACGCTTCATCATCGCCTCGGACGTGTTCCAGGAGCAGGAGCTGCACCTGGAACCCTAGGCTGTCCAAACCGACGTACTGTCTGAAGCACTTGTCTCCAGGAGGGCTCTGGAATGAGCTGCGTCTTCTGCCGCATAATAGCGGGCAGGAGCGGGAGCGAGGTCCTGTACCAGGACGAGAAGATCACGGCCTTCCGTGACATCCGCCCCCAGGCACCTATTCACATCCTCATCGTCCCCAATGAACACGTCTCCACGGCGAGGGAGCTCCTCGACAAAGACAGTTCGGTTCTGATCACGATGTTCTCGGAAGCGCATGCCCTCGCAGAGGCAGCGGGAATAGCAGGTAAGGGCTACCGTCTGGTCATCAACACAGGTCCCGATGCGGGTCAAATGGTGGACCATCTGCATCTGCATCTGCTCGGCGGCAAGCCCATACAGCCAGACGGCATGGCCTTGCGCTGGAAGGACAGAATGACGTAGGATGGGAGGTCGATTGCACATGGACACGCTGGTGGTCAAGATAGACAAGCCCGAAGACAGCAATGTTATCGTTGGCCAGTCGCATTTCATCAAGACGGTCGAGGATCTTCACGAGGCGCTGGTCAACGCAGTGCCAGGGATCAAGTTCGGTGTGGCTTTCTGCGAGGCCTCAGGGCCTTGTCTCGTCCGGGCCAGTGGCAACGACAGCGAGTTGACGAAACTGGCCCAGGACAACGCCTACGCGCTCTCAGCGGGCCACACCTTCGTCATAGTCCTCAGGGATGCCTTTCCCGTCAACGTATTGGGAGCCATCAAACAGGTTCCCGAGCTCTGTTCCATCTTCTGTGCGACGGCGAATTCCGTTGAGGTCGTCTTGGTGGAAACGGAACTAGGCCGAGGCGTGATCGGAGTCGTTGATGGTCAGAAGCCCAAGGGCCTGGAGACCGAGGACGATGTGACCCAGCGTAAGGAGTTCCTACGCAACATCGGGTACAAGCTCTAACACGGTTGGCGTAGTCGGACACAGTCATCGTACGAAGAATCGGGAGAGGGAATGGGACTGAAGCAGAAACTCGAACAAGACCTCAAAGAGGCCCTGCGCAAGAAGGACGAACGGCGCAAGACTACTCTCCGGCTGGCCCTGGCCGCCATCCACAATACTGAGATCGCCAAGGGTGAAGAGCTTGACGATAGCGGAGTGGTCGGGGTGCTCTCGAAGGAAGCAGAGCAAAGGCGGGAATCCGCGGCGCAGTTCGCCGAGGGTGGCCGCGAGGACCTGGTCACGCAGGAGGAAGACGAACTCAGGATCCTCACGGAGTACCTGCCGGAGCAGTTGTCAGAGGAGGAGATCGAAGCCCAGGCTCGCGCAGTGATCGCGGAGGTCGGAGCCACCGGCATGGCACAGATGGGCGACGTGATGCGGGTCCTAATGCCCCAACTCAAGGGCAAGGCCGACGGTCAGGTGGTCAGTACAGTCGTCAAGGCGCTCCTGAGTGAGGCAACGTGATCCGTACGCTGGCAGGAGCCCCTCCCAGGGAGGGTTCGATCTCTGGAAGACCGGCTTGGAGCGCTCGCGGGCGCTCCCCTATCTAGATGCAACTTGATGGTGCCAGGATAGTATGTCCTCAGGCTGGAACGAAGCGCCACCGGACGCAAGCGGGGCAAAGCAGAGACTGACTGCGAGGCGGATCTTTCGTGTCCTCGTGTTCTGCCTTCTGCTGGTGGTGGTTTGGAGCTTCATACTCACCTTCCAGTTCCTGCCAAGTCAGGTCTACCTTGACGTTGGGGACGTCAGCCCCTACGACATCCGTGCCCCCAGTAGAATCACGTACGTCAGCGATACCGAGACAGAGGCCGCGCGAGACCAGGCCGAGATGGCCGTGGACGAGGTCTACGACTACGACCCGACGGACACCACGATCGCTCGGCAGCAGATCGATCACGCACGCAGGGTCTTCGAGTACGTGTCGGCCGTCCGCCTAGATCCGTATGCCTCTACTGAGACGAAGACGGAGCTGATCCAGGCGATAGCAGGCGTAGAACTGCCCCCCACAGCCATCGCCGACTCCCTTGATCTGGAGGAAGCGCAGTGGGATGAGGTGGTCACCAAGAGCCTCGAGCTTCTGGCTGAGGTCCAAGGACAGGAGATCCGCAGCGACCAACTCGAGGAGCTCAGAGACCAACTCCGCGTATTCGAGCCTGAGCTGTCAGAGGCACAAGCTGCTCTGGTCAAGACTTGGGTGGGCAGCTTGATGGTCCCCAACAGCTTCCCTAACCCTGCTGCGACGGAGGAAGCCCGCGCCGAGGCTCGTCAGGCAGTCGAGCCCGTCTACATCACTCTGGAGGAAGGCGAGATCATCGTCCGTGAAGGCGAGGTGGCCGACCCGGTCGTCTGGGAAGCTCTCGTGAAGCTGGGCCTGCTCCAACCGCGTATAGAATGGCGGGACATAGTAGTCAGGGTCCTCTTCACCTCGCTACTGACCTTCATCCTGGCTCTGTATCTGACCACCCTTCATCCGACGTTCTGGGCCAACTGGCGCGATATGCTCCTCCTGGGCGTGTTCTCCACTGTGGCGATCCTCGCGGCCAAACTGATGATCCCGGGTCACGTTGTGCTGGGCTATCTGTTCCCCTTCGCCGCCATCTCCATGCTCCTCACAGCGCTCGTCGATACGGAGATCGCCATCGTCCTCACCGCCATACTCAGCCCGCTGATAGGTTTCATCGCCGGCGGGTCTCTGGAGTTCTCCATCTACGCGTTCGCTGGAGAAGTCGTGTCGTCCCTGAGGCTCTGGCGCATCGAGAGACTCAACGCCTTCCTCTGGGCAGGAGTGTACGGCGCCCTCAGCAACTTGGGCGTTATCCTCGTCTTTCGAGTCCTGGAGCAGGATCACGACATCCTCGGCACGCTCCAGATCGCTGGTGCCGGGGTAGCCAATGCTGTACTCGCCATGAGCCTGACCCT
>DAOUEW010000118.1:0-2440 GCA_034430275.1 Anaerolineae bacterium
CGGGACGGTTCGTATAGTTTCGCTCTGGGTGATTCACGTCAGGGTCCCAGACCCCTGCCCGCGGCAGCCTGCCCCAGCGCGGGCGCCGCAGGATCCAATCCTGTCTCGCTCACTCAGTTCAGCGCGGGAGGCCCGTAGCGCCTGTGTCGTGTCGCGATGAAGAGTCGTGCGCTCGCCGAACTCATGGGACTGAGGCCGGATGTCCAGAACTGGCTACCCAGGGACCCGACACCCCTCTGAGGTCCGCTCCGGCGCTGTAGGAGACGCGGTTCACCTGCTCAGGATTATGCCCGAGCGCAGGTCCCATGTCAAGCGAGCCTGGAAACACTCACCCACGGCGCCCTCACGCCTGGAAGCGCTCCGAGGAGCCCCCGTTCGATCCCGGGCCAGGCCTCATGTTGAAGCTGTGGAGACGTGGCGTCTCTGGCGCCGCTATCCGCCCCCTGGTCCAGGACACACAGCGCCTAGCGGCTATATCGAGCACCCTCGCGCGAATTGTTTCAATTCCAAGGACAGTTGCCGCGCCAGGTTCGTCTTGGCTTGACATGTTTGAAGACTCGTGCTATAATAGCATCACACTCTGAGATCGATCTGTGCGGAGCCAGGCACTCCTGCCAAGCAGTCCCCCAGAGCGTGGCAGGGCGCCAATCACAGTCGGCCGGACCCTCTGTGTTTGTACGGAAACTGCGCCGGAGCAGGGATTGAGTAGTGACTCGAGACGGGACGGCAAGTGGCCTACGGGCAGTCTGCAAGAGGCTGGTCAGAACTGTACGTGCTGCCTGTCTTCGCCCGTCGAAGTCCCAACCGCATCCACCTGGAGATTCGCTGAGTAGCCTGGCACGCTACTCTTGTGAAACTCTCCCAGGAGGATGGGCCAGCAGCCCCCCCAAGCGTGCAACCCAGGGACCCGGCTGGCGTTACGTGCCAGTCGGAGACCGTCGACGGGACGAGCAGGGTTCACGATTGACCGATCGTCCGCCGGCGGGTCGCTCCTTTACCCACGGCGCTTCTTGTTGGGATACTGGTGCGCCCCGTGGGAGCCACCGTCCTGGCCCCCATCCGCTGAGTAGGCGCGATGGACGGGACCTCGAGGGACCTGCTCCCTACGGCGACACAGTCGGAAACCGTTCAGGCCGGGCATCGCGTGGATGCCCCGAAGCACCAGCGCGAGCAGATGTGCTCCGCTGGCGAGTGAAACACTCTCGGCGTTTGGCTGTGGTCTCCGGGCACTGAAAGGCACGGAGGCAGATTTCCGAGAGAAGGTGCGCGGGCACGTACGTCGGGCACTGGCGCCAACCGAAGACACGGGGACAGTGTTTCGAAGATTATGGAAACACTGAACGGCGGAGCTTGCCCGGACGCCTCTTTCCCTCGCCCGAGGAGCAGGCTCTGACCAACCTCGCAGCCAGCGACCGCGCAGCCCAAGATACAGCGCCACGCACGTCACAAACCCACTCGACGTGCGCCCTCTCCGTGAGGGCACGTCCGGCACTTTCGCCGAAGTGCGCGTGCCGGCGACTCGTTCTCCCGCCCCACCTCTCAGCAAAGCTCGCACTTTCTCAACGCACTAGATGAGATGACGCACTGGTACGCGTTACACGCGAAGCCGCACAAGGAGCGCCAGGTCGGCAAGTTCCTCGAGGCCGAAGGTTTCGAGGTCTACCTCCCTCTGCTGCCGGCCAGCAAGCGGAGCCGGCGCAAGCCCCTGCCCTTCTTCTCCTGCTACCTCTTCGCCCACCTCGACGGCAAGCTTTCCTTCTCGTCCGTCCAGTGGACCCCCGGCCTGAGGAGAATCGTCTCCTTCGGGGGCAAGCCCGCCGTCGTCCCCGACGACGTGATCTCCACCATCAAGCAGCGGTTGGACTGGATGCACGATTCGGGCCAGACCACGTACCCCTTCCAGCCGGGGGACCGCGTCGCGGTCAGGAGAGGGCCCCTGGCCGACCTGGAAGCCATCTTCGAGGAGAGGCTCTCCTCCCGGGAGCGGGCCAGGATCCTCGTGGCCTGCCTGGGGCGCTGGACCAAGTGCGAGGTGGAGGTGGATGACTTGAGGAGGTTATACTGAGACCCGCCACGCTGTCCAACGCCCGCGTCCAGCGAGGACACACGCCCCGCCACCACCTCTCGTTCTGTTCGCTGAACTTAGGAGGACCCATCCATGGAGCTTAGGGAATTCCTCGCCGTCGTCCTCAGACGGCTGTGGTTGATCCTGCTGGCCATCGTCCTGGTGGCGGGCATGATCTACGTGCTCAGTATCCGCTCCACCCCCATCTACCAGGGCAGCGCCACTCTGCACATCGACTACGGGGCGGACCCCCGCGCCGACCAGTACAGCTCGTTGGTGACCAGCGAGCGGTCGGCCAAGACCTACGTGGAGATGATGAAGTCCCCCAGCCTATTGGAGGAGGTCATCACCAACCTGGGCCTGCCTTTCTCCACC
>DAOUEW010000119.1:0-11883 GCA_034430275.1 Anaerolineae bacterium
GCATCGAGCGTGGCCAGAGTGACTTCGGTGAAGGCGGACGGAGTGTCTATGACCAGGTACTCGAACCGGTCCCTGAGCAGGGAGAGGACCTTCTCCGCCAGGGATGGCGTCACGAGGCCAGCCTCTTCCGCACTCTTGGGCGCTGCCAGCACTCTGACTCCGGACTCGTGGTCCGCCAGATAGGCCGCCAAAAGGCCGAATTCGACGTCGTCCAGCGGTTTCCGCGCCAGGTCTGCCAGCGTGTATTTGGGCCTCAGATCAAGCATCAGGGCTGCGTGACCTGATTCCAGAGCCAGATCCAGCAGAGGCACCTCCACCTGCCACAGCTGAGCTAGTGCTGCGGCGAGATTGACCGCCAGAGACGTCACGCCTGCCCCACCTCGCAGGCTGAAGAGCGTGATGACCTTGCCTCTGGGCCTGGCCCGCTGTACACCCAGCGCTGCTCGGGTCCTCGCCAGGTGCGCCTTGACCCTCACCTCGAGCTCGACCGGATCGAAAGGTTTGGTCAGGTAGTCGTCTGCTCCTGCCTGGAAAGCGGTGACCTTGTCGGCGATACCACCCTTGGTGGTGAGCATGATGATGGGAATCAGTGCCGAACCTGGGTCCTTCCGCAAACGACGGGCGACTTCGTACCCGTCTAAATCGGGCATGACCACGTCCAGGACGATCAGGTCAGGCTTGAATCCGGTGGCTTTATGCAGCGCTTCCTGACCGTTCTGTGCGGTTTCCACCACGAACCCCGCCTCTCGCAGGGCATCTGCCACTATGGTCAGGGTCAGCTTGTCATCGTCAACTATGAGAACCTTGCTCTGGGTCATCGTCTAGCGCCTCATCACCCTCCGGTCCTTGTGCAGAGCGAGGTAGCTAGCCCGTGCTACCAGCGCCCTCAGGGCCCGCTGTCTGCCAGCTCATCCATGCTACCCAGTGAGCATCATCCATTCGTTCCTGGCTACAGTAGTCGTACTGCTCGTCGTGGTCATCGCAAAGCTCCTCGCTCACCCCACACTCCATGCAGTCCGCATCGAGGCTGTGCTATCCGCCGCCGCTGGAACAACTCCGCAGTTCGCGCTCCACGACCTGGGTGTGAGAAATGCTCAGAGCCAACTTGCTGGCCGTTGCCTGCTATTGAGCCGCGCCTGAGAATCTTCGAGAACTCTCCAGGTACTCCTCAAGCATTTCGATGCTGTATCTACGGTGCCCTCCCGGCGTACGATAGGGTGAGAGAGCGCCCTGCTTTTCCATCCTACGCAGGGTTACCAGGCTCACTCCGAGGTACTCGGCTGCTTCCTTGGCCCTGAGCAGCCTCTCCTTTCGGTTCCTCACACTATGCCCTCCCTATCTCACTCTCTAGAATACCCAGTCTTGACGAGGCTGTGTATCGGGAGAATCCTGATTTCGCCAACCACAAGGCCCGATTTCTGCCAGGGTCCTTGGAACCTGGGCACTGGAGATAGAAAAACGCCCGGCTCACGCCAGGCGTCGATCAGTGGAAATACGTCCGCAGTATGCAGCGGTCACTTTCGGCAGCCTGGCGATCATCGCCCCTCCCGGAGCCTTAGACCCATAGCTTTGCGTCCCCACCTTTCGGTGGGTTTGCCTTTATCGCTGTGATGCAGCACGCGATGTTGTCGTTTGACAAAGTTCTGACCGAATTATACTGGATTGATACTGTCTGAGTCAATGGGAAATAAGTACTCTGTTATCGAAGTCCAGCGACCGCGCCCACGACCCCGCTCCACCACCGTGCCTCACCACGTCGTGCACAAAGGCCGCAAGCCGTCCTGCCTCCCCGTGAACAACATGCATGCCCCTACGCTAGGACGCCGGGACCAGGTCGTTCCATGGACAAGACTTGGTGGCACGCCAGCTCCCTCCATGCGCACGATCTGAGATCAACTCTGGAGAAACACGGCACGCAGAGAACCACGACACGACGACCTCACTACATGGTCTTTGCCCTCAGGTGGCAGTTGCGGTATCATTGCCACTAGTTACTGAGTGTACCACCGAGGTGCGGTCCAGCGGATGGAAGAGAAGAAAGTCCTGGTCGTCGACGACGATCCTGCACTGCTCCCTCTGATCGAATACACCTTTGCCCGGGAAGGCTACGAGGTCCTTACGGCCTGCGACGGCAAGGAGGCATTGAAGGAGTTCTTCGCTCATAAGCCAGACCTGGTCATTCTGGACATCATGATGCCCCGCATGGATGGATGGGAGACCTGCCGGCGCATTCGAGAGGTCTCGGATGTGCCCATTTTGATGCTCACCGCGCGCGGACAGGACGAGGACATCGTCCGCGGCCTGGAGTACGGGGCCGACGACTACCTCACCAAGCCCTTCAGCATCAAGGTCCTGCTCGCCCACGCTCGTGCGGTCCTCCGTCGCGCTGCCCTACCCCCCGTCGAGTACGCCGAGCCCACCACCTACGCAGACGACTTCCTCACTATCGATCTCAAGGAGCGTCGCGTGACCGTGGGGGGAGAACCGGTGAAGCTCACGCCCACCGAGTACCGTCTCTTGGCCTACCTCGTCCAGAACGCGGGCCAGGTCCTCACTTTCACGCAGATTCTCCAGAACGTCTGGGGGTGGGAGTACCAGGACGACCTGGACTACGTGCGGGTCTACGTCTGGCATCTCCGGCAGAAGCTGGAGCAGGACCCCAAGAACCCCAGGTACATCCAGACCGAGTTAGGCGTCGGCTACCGCTTCGAGAAGGCGCCCTAGACTCCCCGCACCATCACCGCGACCTCGCTCGCATCGCAAAACCCTCACCGCTGGACACCGCGCCTGGTCACCGCCACCCAAGATGAAAGAAAGGCCCCGTGTTCGTCGACGGGTAAGCCCAAACAGCGGGGGACCGGACCTGGGCACGAGAGACCCGGGGATAGCAAAGCCGCACAGGCACGACGGGCAAGCGGCGTCGCGAGACGGTCGTCTCGGCGGCCGAGACGGCGGTGACTGCTGGTTCGAGGGTGGCACTGTGACGCGGGAACCGGGGCCTGGCAGTGTGCTGCGGACCATCAACCGGGCTGCCGGTATCCGAGGTCAGCAGAACGGCAGACGACCGGGATTCGGGCGGCCTAGACCATGACCAGACAGGGGACAAGTGCTGGCATCATCATTGGGCCTCGGTACGCTAACCGTCATTGAGTCAACGGGTGATTCTTTCCTCGATGAAGCTCACGATGTCCTCGAAGCGGGCACCGGTACGGAAAACCCTTCCCACGCCCAGGGCTTCGAGCTTCTGGATGTCTCTTCGGGGCACGTTCCCGCCCACGATCACCAGCAAGTCGTCCAAGCTCTTCTCTCCGAGGAGCGCCATCAGCTTCTCCGTGAGCGGCAGGTGAGCTCCCGAGAGTACGGAGACGCCAATCACGTCCACATCCTCTTGAAGAGCGGTCTCCGCTATCTGCTCCACCGTCTGGTGCAGGCCGGTATAGATGACTTCCATCCCCGCATCGCGCAAGGCGTGCGCCACCACCTTGGCTCCACGATCATGGCCGTCCAGGCCAGGCTTGGCGACCAGCACTCTAATCGGCTTCTTGCTCATTCTCCCCCTCGTCGTAGTCGAACTCCCCATCCAGAACCTCCGTGAGGACACCGGAGAGGTCTCCTGGGAAATGAATGAAGGCGTAGCGGTTGCCTTTCAACCGGCGTGGGACTCGATCGATGGTCTTGACATCCTTCGACCTCAGCTCAGACAGTGCCTCGTCCACGTTTCCCACGCGATACGAGATGAGATAGAAGCCCTCACCCCGCTTGTCGAGGAACCTGGCCACTTCGCTATCGGGGGAAGTTGGCTCTATGAGCTCCAGAGCTACCTCTCCAACGTAGTAGCGGGCCACTCGGATCCTCTCAGTCCTGGAGACGTAGAGACCGTCAAGCTCCAGTCCCAGGTCCTCCTCGTACGCCTTGCGGGCCCGATCTAGATCTCTGACCGCGAAACATAGATGATCTATGGCCTCGAGTTTCATGAGTCCCTGTCCTTCTCCTCCAGGGCCTTGAGCACCTTGTCTGGCGTGATGGGGAATTCCTTGATCCACACGCCTACGGCATCGTAGATGGCATTGCCGATGGCCTGGAACATGTTCATGGAACCCCACAGACCGGCCTCCTTGGCCCCGAATGGACCTTCAGGATCCATGGTTTCCACGATGATGGGCGTGATCTGCGGCATGTCCACGGACAGGGGCACCTTGTACTCTAGCATGTTGGCGTTCAGCATCTGTCCGCCGTCCCAATGGTGCTCCTCCAATAGAGTAGCACCCACCCCTCCTGATGCCACGGAGCCTTCCAGTTGGCCCTCCACGGCCCTGGGATTGATGGCGAAGCCACAATCGTGCGCTCCCGTGACGTTGACCACCCTGACCTGGCCGGTCTCGGTATCCACTTCCACCTCCGCTACCACCGCTCCGTAGCTGAAGGTGCCGGCGTGCTGTCCCTTGGGGTTGCTCACCCACTCTCTTCTCGGATCGACTTTGGGCATGTATGAACCCCGCCCCACTACGGGGGTGTTGTCGATGAGGGCCTTGCGTATGACCTTGCCCAGCCAGACGTTTCGCTCCGGTCTGTCCGTGACGACTACGTGTCCCTCTTTCAGCTCTAGCTCTTCGGGCATGGCATCCAGCATGTCCGAGGCGATGCTTAGAATCTGCTCCCTGGCATCGACCGCCGCGGCCCGAGACGCATTGCCGGAGACGAAGGTTGCGGCCTGCGAATAGGCTCCCTGATCCAGGGGGGTGACCTCCGAATCCGCGGACACCAGATTGATGTCCTCCATCCTCAGGCCCAGCACGTCGGCAGCGATCTGGACCACCATGCTCTCATTGCCCTGGCCGTTGTCCACCACGCCCGAGATGAGAGTAGCCCCTCCGTCCTCGTTGAACTTGATAATGGCCGCCGACCCACCTCGTATCCCCATGGGAAAGCCCACCATCATCCCATTGGCGCCCATGCCGATACCTCTGCCGTAGGGCAGCTTTCCCCTCTTGTCCTTCCACCCCGATTTCTCAGCCGCCGCCTCGAGCGATTCGCTGAGGCCGCAACTGATGCTCCTGGAACCTGTAGCCTGTTTCTCACCGGTCTTGAGTGCATTCCGGAGACGCATCTCCAGCGGATCGATGCCCAGTTCCTCGGCCATCATGTCCAACTGCATCCCCAGCCCGCCCAGGAAGGACCGTCCGTGACAACGGTACATCCCTCGAACGGGCTTGTTGGTGTAGACACGGTATCCGTTGAACCGCAAGTTCGGCAGACGATACGTCTCCTCCCAGACCAGGAAAGGTACGGAAGCGGCGATGGGTCCGGTGCTGCTATAGGCGCCGCCATCCATCACCACCTTGATCTCATTGGCCAGGAAGCGACCGTCTTTCGTCACGCCGGTCTTCAGGTCCACCACCATGCTGTGCGCCTGCCTCACACTGGTGAAGCTTTCCTCCCTGGTGTAGACCATCTTGACCGGTCTGCCAGCCTTCAAGGCCAGGAGTGCAGCGATGAACTCACCAGGGAAGATATCGGACCGACCGCCGAAAGCCCCGCCTGTGTTTACTCTCCGGACTTTGACCTGGGTGAGAGGCTTCTCCAGCAGGTTGGCAAGTGCCTTGGCTTTGGTGTGGGGAGAGGCGTTGGGCGTCCAGATCTCCAGATTGCCCGCACTATCGCAGTTGACCAGTACCGCGTACGGTTCGGTCTGACAATACGTATACTCGCTGTCGACGAACCGATCCTCCCTGACGTAGTACGCTTCCTTGAGCGCTCGGTCCACATCGCCGACCTCGATGGGGACGTGGATGTTGATGTTGTTCTCGGAGTGATCGTGTATCTGAGGGGCACCTTCCTCCATGGCCTCCAGTGGATCGAACACGCCGGGCAAGACTTCGTATTCCACCTCGATCAGTTCCAGCGCCTCCATGGCGGTCTCTTCGTCCACGGCCGCCACCGCGGCCACGTCCTCGCCGATGTACCGGACCTTGTCGGCGGTCAGCAGCGCATGATCGCGCGTGTAGCGGAATACCCCCCACTTCACGCCGGCGGCGTCCTTTCCCGTGACCACCGCCTCCACACCTCGAAGCTTCTCCGCTTTGCTGGTGTCGATGTTCAGAATCCTGGCGTGGGCGTGGGGACTCCTCAGCACCTTCGCGTGAAGCATGCGAGGCAGAGTCAGGTCGGCTGTGTAGCGGGCCTGCCCCGTGGCCTTGGCCAGTGAATCGATCCTGACCACACTCTGACCCACGAGTTTGTGTTCCGCCATTGCTTTTCCCCTTCCCTTACATACTATCCGCCGCTGCCAGAACCGCTTCCACGATCTTGGCATAGCCGGTACATCGACACACAACCCCAGAGATGGCACGCCTGACCTCGTCCTCGGTCGGGTGAGGGTTCTCGTCCAAGAGAGCCTTGCTGGTGAGGATCATGGCCGGGGTACAGAAGCCGCATTGAATGGCCCCGTGTTCGATAAAGGCCTTCTGGACGGGATGGAGTTCCACTCCCTTGGCCAGCCCTTCGATGGTCACTATCTCCTGGCCCTGGACCTCCACCGCCAGAGTCAGGCAGGAGCGCACCGGTTTTCCATCCAGCAGTACGGTACAAGTCCCACAGGCTCCCTCGCCGCATCCCTCCTTGGTCCCTGTCAGCTCCAGCCTCTCCCGCAGCACTTCCACCAGGGTTTCGTTGGGCGTGACGGCGACATCGTGTAGCTCTCCATTGACCCTCAACTGGACAAGTTGCTTCTCCATCGCCTCACTCCCTCCCCCAAGTATTCAGAATGGCCCTCTGGGTGAGCACTCGGACCATCTTCCTTCGATACGAGGCGTCGCTGCCCACGTTGTCGACGGGGCGTGCTGCCTCGAACGCAGCATCAGCGACCTGAGCTGCTACCTGGGCTGTGATTTCACGGCCCTCGAGCATCTGGCTGGCTTCCTCGACCTCCAGCGGGCCCCCGCTCACCGCCGTGAGCACGACCTTTCCGCCCGTGCAGAGGCCGGAGTCGTCTCTGCTCACTACAGCCGCGACGCCCACGAGCGGAAAGTCCATCGCGCCTCTGTAGCGCAGCTTCTGGTAGTCTCCTCCCGTCCTGGAAGGCGAGGGCGGCACCTGTACCTCGACCAGCACCTCCCCTGTGTCCAGGGCCAGAGGTCTCTTCCCCTTGCCGGTGTAGAGATCGGCCAGCGGGACACTCCGCTCACCGCCTTTGCCGGCAATCCTCGCTTTGGCGCCCAGAGCCATCAGGGCGGGCCCGACGTCGCCCTGGTAGGTGGCGAAACACCGGTTGCCGCCCTTGACCACGTGGCACGTGTCGCCGCCGGTCTTGTAGCAGTACCCTCGGATCTGCCTCCAGGATCGTGATTGATTGAAGTAGGAGCACCGCGTATTGAGACACAGGTTTCCGCCCAGCGTTCCCATGTTCTGGAGCGGGGGGGCGGCAACCGTAGCGGCGGCCTGGGCCAGAACAGGGAACCTCTCCCGGATCAGGCTGGAGTTGACGATCGTAGCCAATCTGGTGAGGGCTCCGATCCGCAGCCTCCCATCATCGTCGGCGATGAACTCCAGCTCAGGGATCGCTTTGAGATCGACCACATACGCTGGAGCCAGGAGCCCTTGTTTCATGGACACCAGGAGTTCCGTCCCGCCAGCGATGATCTTGGCCTGTTCCCTGTATTCGGCGAGAAGCTCCAGGGCCTCGCTCAAGGACCCGGATTGTAGATGCTCGAAACCAGGCAACCGCATCGTCAATCCCCCCTCACTCCCTAGCTATCTCAGCCGCGATGATGTTGAGGATCATGGTCTGGGTTCCGCCCCCATAGAGCAGCCACCTTGCATCACGGAGATACCTCTGTATGTTCATATCCATGGAAGCCCCATAACCGCCAAAGATCCGCGAGGCATCATCGACGATTCTGAGGAGCGCCTCGGTGATGAAGTACTTGCAGGTCGCGGCCTCGACGTTCACCGGTAGACCCTGATCCATACGCCAGGCAGCGTAGTAGATCATCAGCCTGGCCGCGTCGATATCCACTCTCATCTTGGCCAGCTTGTGCTGTATGGCCTGCCACTTGATGATGGGACGGCCATAGGCCACCCTTTGCTGGGCGTACTCGACAGACTCCTCGTAGGCAGCCTGGGCTATCCCCAGCCCCAGAGCGGCCGTGTGTACCCGGATGTCGTTCAGAATGTTCCTCAGCAGCGCGAAACCTTTGCCTTCCTCGCCCCCGAAGAGCCGGTCTGCGGGAATGCGCACGTCATCGAAGAACATCTCGTAACACCCGGACGCACGAGCGATCAGCTTGTCTATCCTGTCCCCGACCACCACACCTGGCCTGTCACTCTCCAAGAGAAACATGTCCACACCCCTGAATCCCGCCTCAGGGTCGGTTTTCGCGGCTATAGTGATGAAGTCAACGACATGTGCACCAGTAATCCAGCTCTTCTGGCCACTGATGACGTACTCGTCTCCCTCCCGCACCGCAGTGGTCTGCATAGCACCGAGGTCCGTCCCGCCAGCCGGCTCAGTGATGGCCAAGGTGCCGTACTTCTCCCCCTGGATGGCCGGGACCAGGAAGTTGGTCTTTTGCTCCTCCGTTCCATAGAGATTGATGAACTCGGTGCCCATCAGGCACTGCATCATCGCTCTAGCTGCCGTACTCATATAGCAGTGAGCCATCTCCTCGTTGAAGATGGCAAACATGACATTGTCGCCACCCTGACCACCCCACTCCTCTGCGTAGCGGATGCCATAGAAACCCTGCTCGGCCATCTGGCGCATCAGGTCTTGCGGGACGTCCTCCTTCTCTTCCATCTCCTTGATACGTGGCCTCACGTATCTGGCGGCGAACTCCCTCACACTCTGCCGGAAAAGATCCTGTTCGGGGGTGAAATTGAAATCCATCCTTCCTCCGCTCCCTTACGAGCCCGAACTACCTCAGGCTTCCTGGATACTCTCACAAACCCATCTCGTGGGCGACGATGCCTCGCAGAATCTCCGACGTTCCTCCTCCAAGCAGCAGGAAGCGTGCGTCCCGGAAGTAGCGCTGTGCCGGGTACTCCGTGGCGAAACCATAGCTGGCAAAGATGCGTGAAGTGCCATCGGCCACCTAGTTGGCCATCTCCGACGCGAAGAGCTTGGCCATGGACGCCAGCTTCATGTCGCGCTCTCCGCTGTCGAGGAGTGACGCCGCTTGGTAGACCATCAGCCGAGCAGCCTCCAACTGAGTGGCCATGTCCACCAGCCGGTGAGAGATGGCCTGGAACCCGGCGATGGGACGCCCGAACTGCACCCTTTCCTGAGCGTATCTGACGCCCGCCTCTAGCGCAGCTCGCCCCAGACCAAGGCTGAGGGCACCCATCATAATGCGTATCTCCGCCAGGATTCCGCGAAGGTTGCGAAAGCCTGTGCCTCTCTCTCCAAACAGGTTCTCGGCTGGGACGCGGCAGTCGTCCAGGATCATCTCGGCCGCACTCTGGCCCCGGATCCCCATCTTGCCGATGTCCCCGCCGATGCTCAGCCCTGGAGTGTCCCTCTCTACGAGGAACACGTCTATGCCCTTGAACCACCCTTGGGGATCTGTCTTGGCAGCGACCGTGAAGAAATCGGCCAGCCTGGCGTTGGTGACCCAGATCTTCCGTCCGTTGAGTACGTAGTGGTCACCATCCAGCAGCGCAATGGTCTTGACGGCCCCCAGGTCGGACCCGGCGTCAGGTTCAGTCATGGCGATGACACCCATCTTCTCGCCCCGAATGGCGGGCACCAGCAGCCGCTGTCTCTGCTCCTCTGTCCCGAAGCGGTAGATGAAGTCGGTCCCCTTCAGGCACTGCATGGACACGCTGGCGGCCAGGCTCATCGATCCCCGGGCCAGCTCTTCGCACATCAATGCGAACATGACATTGTCGCCACCGGAGCCGCCGTACTCCTCGGGATACCGCAGGCCGAGGTAGCCAAGTTCAGCCGTCTTCTGGAATAGCGAGCTCGGGAACCGCCCTTCCTCGTCGATCCGGGCAGCAGCCGGCGCGACTTCTTTATCCACGAAGTCTGCTATGCTGCGCCTCAGGAGCTCCTGCTCTTCGCTGAGAGAGAAATCCACCGCTGCCCACTCGTGGCCCGTGCACGCTCACCGTGCCCGCTCACACTTCAGGTACTTCAAGGAGCGCCTGCTCGAGAGCCTCCACCAGTTGTTCGTCCTCCTCCCGGGTGCCCACGCTGATACGAAGAGCGTCCGGGACTCCAAACCCTTGGGCCGGGGTCACGACCAGGCCGCGACGAACCAGGGCTTCCCACAAGGCTGGCACGTCGCGCCCCAGTTCCACCAGCAACACGAAGTTGCATTGTGAAGGAACGTAACGGAGCCCCAGCCTGTCGAACTGCTCGTAGAGGAACTGCCTCTCCCTGGAGTTGTGCTCTCTACTCCTCAGTATGTGTTCTTCATCGTTCAAGCTCGCGGCGGCACCAATGAGATTCAGCGCAGCCACGTGGAAGGCCGAAAGGGCGCGCCGCAAGTACTCCACCAGCTCCTTCTTGCCCACGGCATACCCTACCCGGAGTCCAGCCAGACCATATATCTTGGAGAAGGTACGAACGATGAGAACGTTGCGCCCCTCCCCGATGTACTCTCTCACGTCAGCGTATTCGTCGTCCTCCACGTACTCGCGGTACGCTTCATCGAACAGCACCACCACTCGGTCGGGAACCTGCTTCATCAAGTCATCGACCTGCCGCTGGGTAAGTACCGTCCCAGTGGGGTTGTTGGGGTTGCAGACAAAGAACAGTCGCGTCCGGTCCCCGATCTCCTCGACCATAGCAGGGAGGTCATAGGCGTAATCCTTGGCCTCCACGAGCACCGCTTGACCACCGTACATCTCGGTAAAGAGTCGGTAGAGGGGGAAGGTGGCGGTGCAGACGACGCCTTCGCCGCCTCCCGACAAGAACGCCTGGCACACTAACCGCAGGCTATCGGAGGAACCGTTGGCCACGATGATGTTCTCCTCGTCGAACCCCGATCCCATGAGTTCCGCGATCTTCGCGCGAATCTCTGTCTCGCACACGCCGGGATATCGGTTGGAAAAGGGCAACGCCTCCCGCATCGCTTCCACAGCCAAGGGCGACGGGCCTAGAGGGTTCTCGTTGGCCGAGAGACCGATGATCGTCTCCAGGCCGTAATCCAGGCGCAATTCCTCCGTCGGCTTCCCCACCTTGCGAACGGGAACGCGCAACAGGTTCGGGTCAAGCGTCAGTTCTTTCACTTCGGCATCCGCTCCTCTCTGTGCGGTCTCCTCAGATGACGCCTGCGTCTCTCAGCTCGCGCACTCTCTGAGCTCCGTAGCCCAGCGCGTCCCCATAGATCTCGTCGTTGTGCTCTCCCAAGCGCGGAGGGAACGACATCCGCATACCTGTGGACCGCAAGTACTCCGTGATCACCGGTGTGGGCGGCAGGAATGCCTCCGTGCCTGTTCGTGAGTCGGTGGCTGTTATCAACCTATCCTTGACCAGCGGATCTTCTACCACGTCTTCAATGCGACTCACGGTGGAGATAGGGACCGTAATGCTGCGGAACAGTGCTATCAGATCCTCCGTGCTCCTGGTTCTGGTTATCTCGCTTATCTCCTCATTCAAGCGCTCCACATCCGCTATCCGCCCGGCGTTGGTCTTCCGCTCCTCGCTGTGAAGTGACTCGAACCCTGACGACTCCGTCATAGCTTGCCATTGCCTGTCGTTGCCCACAGCGATGTACACGTAGCCATCTTTGGTCTCGTACACAGAAACTGGAGCGAAGAACTCGTGGGTGTTTCCTCTGCGCGTGATGGTCGCGCCAAAGCTCTTGGTGAGCATGATCGGATTCACTTCCCAGGAGACCAGGCTCTGAAACATGGAGACATCCACGCGCGAGCCCTCCC
>DAOUEW010000120.1:0-4474 GCA_034430275.1 Anaerolineae bacterium
GAGTTCCAGGAGGAGAGAGAACGACTCAACGAGATCGTGAAACAATACGCCGGACTGAACACCAAGCGCTTCTACAGGCTCGACGCCCAGGTCTACCGCGAGGGCGCACTCCCGGCCCGGACCAAGGAGTTGCTGGGCCCTGTGGCCTCTTTCGTGCTAAGGTGCGACGACTGCATCAAGTACCATCTAGTGCGCTGCCAGGAAGAAGGGGTCAGCAGCGAGGAGCTAGAGGAGGCCCTGGCTGTGGGACTCGTTGTGGGAGGCTCGATCACTATCCCTCATCTCAGGGGTGCTTTCGAGGCCTGGAGCGATCTTCAGGTGACAGGCGGCGCCTAGGAGAGGCGAAGCGATGATCTCTGACGGACGCCTGCTGCGAGAAGACGCCGCGTGATCGAGTACGACCAGATCGTGCGCGAGTATGCCTGCCATCGCAAGGTGCATCCAGAGGTTCTGCGTAGCCTGGTCTCCCGCAGCGGCATCGCCGGCCATTCCAGGGTTCTGGAGGTGGGATGCGGCACGGGCAACTACATCGCCACGGTGGAATCTGCCGTGGGGGGTTCGTGCTGGGCCATCGATCCCTCGGAGGAGATGCTGGCCGCGGCTCGCGGTAGATCGGCCACGGTAACCTTCCAGGCTGCCAGTGCGGAACGACTCGACTTCGAACCTGGCTCCTTCGACCTGGTGTTCTCGGTGGACATGATTCATCACCTAAAGGACCACGCGGCCTACTTCCAGGAGGTTTTCCGCGTGCTGGGGCCAGGCGGCCTGGTGTGCACCGTCACTGACTCCGAATGGATCATCAGGCACCGGGAGCCTCTCGCCGTGTACTTCCCCGAGACGGTAGAGGCTGACCTACGTCGGTATCCTCGTATGGCCGATCTGCAAGGATTCATGGAAGCGGCCGGGTTCGACGGCATCGAGGAGAGTATGGTGGAGTTCCCTTACGAGGTGACTGATTCCTTGCCCTACGTGGAGAAGGCGTTCTCCGCCCTGCACCTGCTCTCAAGAGAGGCGTTCGAGCAAGGACTGGAGTGGATGGAGGGGGACCTGCAAGCCGGGCCGATTCCCGGTGTCTCCCGGTATGTGCTGCTGTGGGGGAGCAAGGGCGCGGCCCTGCCGAGTGGAGAGTGACGCATCAGGGTCGCTATCACTCCACGGCCTCCCTCGTCCGCGTGGTATGGAGATGATATAATGGCTTCGGTTGGATGTCACCAGTTGGAGCCAGGTGGTGGAAGGTCGAGCATCGCGGAAGGCGACGGTTCTGGTGGCCATGAGCGGGGGCGTGGACAGCTCGGTGGCCGCTGTCCTTCTGCACGAGCAGGGGTACGACGTGATCGGCGGCATGATGAGCCTGTGGGCCGAGGAAGGTGGCCCCGCCAACCGGTGCTGCTCTCCGCAGGCCGTAGAGGGCGCGCGAGAGGTGTGTCGTGCGCTGGGGGTGCCCTTCCACGTCTTCGATTTCGAGGCTCAATTCAAGCATCACGTGGTAGACTACTTCGTGGCGGAATACGCACGCGGGAGGACTCCCAACCCCTGCCTGGCCTGCAACCGGCACATCAAGTTCGACCTGCTGCTGGAGAGAGCAGCACAGCTTGGTAGAGAGTACCTGGCCACCGGACACTACGCCCGTATTTGGCGTGTGGATGGGGAGTACCAACTGCTCAAGGGGATCGACGCCCCGAAGGACCAGTCCTACGTCCTGTTTATGCTGGGTCAGGAGGAGCTGGCACGGCTGCTGCTCCCGCTGGGTGAGCACACCAAGGAGCAGGTGAGGGCTTTGGCCCGGGAGAGGGGCCTTTCCGTCGCCGACCGGGAGGAGAGCCAGGAGATCTGCTTCACCAGGGGGGACTATCGGAGGTTCCTGGGGGCGCAGCCAAACGTGGTCTTCGAGCCCGGTCCCATAGTGGATGTGGAGGGCAGGGTCCTTGGGGAGCACAAGGGGCTCCCGGCCTACACTATCGGGCAGCGCGAGGGCCTGGGCATCTCCGCTCCGGAGCCTCTCTACGTGCTCCGGATAGACAGGGAGCGCAACGCTCTGGTGGTGGGGTCCCGCAGGCAACTGGAGCGCAGGAAACTGAGGGCGACTGGAGTTGTCTTCGTCTCCGGACAGCCCCCGGCGGGGGCTATGGAGGTTACCGCCAAGATCCGATACCGTGCGAAGGCGGCCAGGGCGACTCTCACGCCTGTCAGTCAGGGCGAGGTGAACCTGCGGTTTTTCAAGCCCCAGCCGGCCGTGACGCCGGGTCAGGGCGTCGTGTTCTACGTTGGGGAGAGGGTCCTCGGTGGGGGGATCATAGAGGAGGTAGCGTAAGGGTGGACTTCTTGCTGTCACCTTCTTTCGTCTTCTCGTTCTTGCTAGCCAGTCTCTATGGGGCGGTGTTTCACTTCATCTGGGGAAAACGCTGGCGAGACCTGGTTGTGTACTGGATCGCGGCTCTGGTGGGTTTCGCCATAGGCCAGATCGTCTTCGATCTGTTGGGGTTCTCGATATACATCATCGGCGAGGTGCGGGTGGTGGAGAGCACTGTCGTATGCTGGGTCTGTCTGTTTGTTGCCAGATGGCTCAATGTTTGATATAATGAGGGTTGCACCCTGTTGTCGAGTCCCCGTGGGAGGTTGTCGGTGGACGCTGTGGTCGTGATACGTGACATAGCCATCATAGTTTTGGCCATAGAGTCCCTGGTCATCGGAGGGTTGCTCATCGTATTGCTCCTTCAGATCCGGGGTCTGACCAAGATGCTCCAGGAGGAGATCTGGCCGATCCTGGAATCGACGAGCGAGACGGCGAGCACCGTGCGAGGGACCACGGTGTTTCTGAGCGATACTCTGATCAAGCCGCTCATCAACGCGGTGGGCTACGCCTCGGCTGCCAACAGGGTGATGAGCGTGCTGGCGCGTGGAAAGCGGCGGAGCGGTAGGTAATCGGGAGGGGTAGAATTGCTACCGGCTCCAGATAGAGTTCCCAGCCCCAGAAGAACAGTGAAAGGAGAGTGAGAAGCGATGGAAGACATCAAGGCAATGGTAGGTTTCCTGACGGGACTAGTCGTAGGTTGCGCCACTGGGTTGGTGTTGGGCATCCTCCTCGCACCGCAATCCGGTGAGGAGACCAGAGAGCTACTGAGGGAGAAGGGTATCGAGCTGAAGAGCAGGGCCGAGGATCTCTCGGAGGAGGGAAGAGCCCGTCTCGAAGAAGCTATCGAAGAGGGTAAGTCGGCCGCCGTCAAGAAGAAGGAGGAGCTGGCCCAGGCTCTGGAGGCCGAGCAGGAAACGAAGAAGTCTCAGAAGGGTAAGGCGAAGGCCTAGCACGGGCACGTCGTATACCAGGCGATCTGAACGGCAAGAACGTATCTCTTGCCGTTCTTTGTTGTTGGCTCAGTGGCTCCCACGTAGCTCCTTGAGGATCCGGGGCAGCAGCGGCAAGAGGTCGCTGGCTACAGTCCCGGCGTCGCCAAGACTTGCTGTCGCCAGATCCCCGGCCGCCCCGTGCAGGTAGACGCCAGCCACGGCTGCCTCGTAGGGTGCCAGCCCCTGGGCCAGGAAACCCACGATCGAACCTGCGAGTACATCACCCGTGCCCGCCGTGGCCAGACCTGGATTGGCGAAGGGGTTGATAGCGACGCGCTCGTCGGGGGCAGCGATGACAGAGTGGGCGCCTTTGAGAACCACAACGTGCTGCCAGTCCCGAGCCGCCTGCTGCGCGGTAGCCAGACGATCGGCCTCGACGTCTGCGATCGAGCAGTCCAGCAAACGAGACATCTCGCCCGGGTGAGGAGTCAGCACGCTCTGGGCTGGAAGCGATTTCCACCAGCGGTCCAGGCCCGCGAGCGCGTTCAACCCGTCTGCATCTATGACCACGGGGGGAAACGACCTCGTTTCTTCCGTCTCGGCGCTTCTCTCATCCTCGGACGTGACGAAGCCGATGTGCCGTTGTGTGTCGGGCGCCTGCGTGCCCAGAAGACGGTGGACAAACTCTACGGTGGGATCCTCCGTGCCCAGGCCGGGACCCACCAGGAGAGCGTCGTAGTCCCCCAGCCTGTTCTCCACGAGTCTGGCGGCCTGGGGAACCAATACTCCCAGATCGTGAGGCAGCAGCACGAAGGTCACCTCCGTCAGCTTGGAGGCCAGGATCGGGTGGAGGTTCTCAGCTAGGCAGAGCGTCACCAATCCTGTGCCGACCCTGGTCGCTGCGGCGCTGGCCAGATACGCAGCTCCAGTGTAGTGCGGTGATCCGGCCACGATGAGCGCCTTGCCGAAGGTACCCTTGTTTGCCTGCCGCGGTCGTTGGGGAAGAATGGTTCTCATCCAGCGGGGCTCCGCCAGCTCCAAACTCAATCCGGATGTCAGGGCATCGGGGACGCCAATGTCCGATACCACCAGCTCTCCCAGGTAGTCGGAGGCGGGAAAGGCGTAGAATCCCTTCTTGGGAAGCGCCAGGGTCACCGTGAGATCCGCCGCCACGGTGGCCGGATCCACA
>DAOUEW010000121.1:0-3106 GCA_034430275.1 Anaerolineae bacterium
TGCCTATCCTATCGCATCACTCCCACTTGCACGTCGCGGAAACGCGCGACACTCGTCCCGTGGCCTACGTGCGCCACCTGGCCGGGCTGTCCCTTGCCGCAGTTGGGAGTGCCCCACACGTCCCAGTGCCCCTGGTGGCAGATGCCATCGCAGGAGCCCCAGAACTGTGGTGTCATACCGGCGTAGGTGGCGTTCTTCAGCAGATCGCCCCGCTGGCCATTCTTGATCTCGTAAGCAATCTCGGTGCCGAACTGGAAGTTGAGCCTCTTGTCATCTATGCTCCAGCTCTTATTCATCTCCATGTAGATGCCATCGTCGGTATCGGCAATGAGGTCGTCCAGCTCCCACTTGCCTGGTTCGAGATTGATGTTGGTCATGCGAATGAGCGGGATGCTGCCCCAGCCGTCGGCTCGCATGGTCCCATTGCTGCGCTGACCGAACCGGCTAGCGGTCTCCCTCGACGTCAAGTAGCCCACGAATACCCCGTCCCTAACCAGGTAGGTCCGCTGCGCAGGCACCCCCTCGTCGTCGTATCCGAAAGTGCCGAGCCCCCGTGGGAGAGTGGCGTCGGCGGTGATGTTGACAATCTCTGACCCGTAGCAGAACGTGCCTAGCTTGTCCGGGGTCAGGAAGCTGGTGCCGGCGTAGCTGGCCTCGGTGCCCAGGGCGCGATCCAGCTCTGTGGGATGACCGCACGATTCGTGCACCTGTAGGGCGAGCTGCGTCGGCCCCAGGATGAGCGTGGTCACCCCGCTGGGGCATTGACGGGCGGAGAGCAGCGCTACCGCTTCTTCGCCGAGGCGTTCGGCGTTGCCCAGCACGTCATACCTGTCGATGAACTCGAACCCTCCAGTTCCCTGATGGCGGCCAAAGCTATTGGGATACGAGCGCCGCTGAACCTCATCCGCGCCGACGGCCGTGGCCACCAGACCGACGCCCGTCTCCACGATCTGCTGCTCGATCAGACTGCCCTCGGTGCTGGCGAAGACCTGATCCTCGCGGATGAAGAGCATGTTGCCCTCAGCGACGGCCACGCCTCTGGCCCTGCGCATCGCTTTGTCACAACGCAGAAGGAGGTCGACCTTCCGGTCCAGGGATACCTCGAAGGGGTCAAGTTCCACCGGTGTGCGATACGAACCGACGTTGACCTCCGGAGGCCCTAGATCTATGAGGCCTCCGCTGACCATGGCGCTGGCTCTGGCGATCTCGATAGCCAGCGTCGCGACCTCTTCTACCTGATCTCGCTCCAGACGTGCGCTGGAGGCAAAGCCCCAGGCCCCATCGACAATGACGCGCACCCCGAACCCCTGACTGGAGTCCAGCGAGATGGCCTCTACGATCCCGTTCTTCACGGCGATGCTTTGTGTCTCCGTGGTGACTAGGCGGATATCGGCGTAGCTGGCCCCCTTCGTCTGAGCGAGGTTCAGTGCCCGAGCGCAAAGCTCATCCAAGTGACTCTCCTTTCTGCGATGGCTTGCGCCAGGACTTGACGCAGCGCCAACTGTCTGGTACACTTAATGGTAGTTCTTGGTCGTTTCTCACGAGGAGTTACGAATGCCGCTCTACGAGTACCATTGCGACGACTGTCAGAGCACGTTTGAGGTTCTGCGCAGCTTCAGCCAGGCCGACGATCCTGTGCAATGCAAGCAGTGCAGTGGTTCCAATACTCGACGAGCCGTTTCTATGTTCTGTGCGGTGAGCAAGGGTGGAAACGCTGGTGAGACTAGTCGCTCCCTGGGGGGCAGCGGCTGCGCCAGTTGTTCCGCCACCAGTTGTGCCACCTGCAAGACCTAGAGCATAGTAGGCTACATAGGGGTCATTGTCAAGCCAAGTGTCCATGGGGTTGGTCTAGGGATAGTGCCGTGACCAACGCGAGGACGGGGTGAGGTCCTCGCGTTTTCTTGTCTCGCCAACATACCGGTCGGCTGCGCGCAGTTGTCGACAAGTGATAGGAGGTACCTGGTAGGTCGTTGACAAGCGAAGAGCGTTTCAATCTAGTGGCAGAGTTCTCGAGGTCGAGGAGGGTCGAGGGAAACCGCACCGTCCTCGATCTTGATGTAACAGACTTGTTGAACCCGTCAGAGTTGGAGGAGTTTCGGAGACAAACCGGACTGAGGAGATCGCCCGTGACGCTGGTACTGCCCAACGAGAGCCAGATCCGTCCCGAGCAAGCGACGAGGAGAGACCGCGTGGTGGTGGCCTTCCTGCATGGCTTCGGTGGTGGGAGAGGCTCCTGGGGCATCCAGGACTCCGCCTCTGGCCGCCGACACCTCGTTCCCGGCGTCCTGAATGCGATTGAAAGCATGGGCAAGGAGGCCATCGGTGTGGTGCTGGCGGGCCTGGGTCGTGACGGCGCCAACCTGGACGGCTCCGTGCGTGGCTCGGGGCTCACTCCCGCACACTACTCCAGACAACTGGAGTACGTATTGCGTCACCTGCACCTGTATAACTGTGAGCGCATCGTCGGTATAGGCCACTCCGTGGGCGCGGCCGCGTTGTGGGAGTTCGCTGCGGGCAACCTCACGGACGACACGAAAGGGGTGGCGCGGACAAGGCCGGGTCCAGAGGTCTCCGTAGTCTCTATCTCGCCGGTGAGGGCCATTGCGGACAAGAGGGGGCTGAGGCTGGGCTGTCAGGTTGCGGGCCAGGGCCTCGATCTGTTGCTGCGTCCTGTGTTCAGGCTGTGGCGGCTTTCGAGTCGCAGGCTGTCGGACCTGGCTGGCATGGCCTCGGTTCTCAAGGGGCTGGCACGCCAGGGTCCCCCACGAGTCAATCTGGCGGGGATCAAGGGCCTGGTGCTGGTGGGGGAGAACGATTGGTTTGCCCGTTTGGGCCTGGTCGAGGGACTGCGGCGGGCAGGGTGCTCCTGGCCGGTGACACAGCTTGCTGGGCTGGGCCACAATCTGTTGTGGCATCCCGCGACGATCGGAGCGCTGGTGCACCACGTGCCCGCACTGCTGTAAAGCTCGATTCACACCCCAAGCCGGGCCATGTGGGGACCTCGTGGCCTTCTGTAGCTGGTCGTTCGGCTCTTGCGGAACAGTGGCCTCTACGTCTGGGTCCGCCTTCTCAGCAAGCTAGGGGAAGAGGGCAAGTGCGTTGGCAG
>DAOUEW010000122.1:0-3785 GCA_034430275.1 Anaerolineae bacterium
TCCTGTATAGCCACGCTTCGCCTGAGGATCTCGCCGGCTGCGGTGGTGCTCCCCTCTTTCAAGGCGTTCCTGTAGCGCAACTCGAAAGGATCCATACCTAGTCTGCGCGCCGCCTCATCGAGTAGGGACTCGATGGCCACGGCAGCCTGGTTGATGCCAAAACCACGAAAGGCACTGGCGTTGACGTTGTTCGTGTAGACGGCCCAGCCTTCCACACGCAAGTTCGGGACTTCGTAGGGGCCACAGGAGAAGATACACGCCTGGTCGATCACTCTGGGACCGAGGTTGGTGTAGGCGCCGGTATCGGACAGGAGCTTGGCGTCCACCGCCAGAATCTTGCCTTCTTCGTCCAGCCCTACCCGGTAGTCCATCGAGTATGCGTGTCGCTTCACGCTGCGCTTCAGGGACTCCTCCCTGGTCAGAGTGAGCTTGACTGGCCTCCTGGTGACGTACGCCCCAAGGGCTATCAGAGGCTCCACGGTGGCGTCGATCTTGCTGCCGAAGGAGCCACCCAAGGGTGTGGTCTGCACCCGTATCGTCTCCTCGGGCACAGCCAGGACCTTGGCCAGTTGGGTCTTCAGCTCGAAGGGGAACTGGGTCGGCACCTTGAGGCAAAGAACGTCCCTATCCCAGTAGGCCAGGCCCGACTCCGGCTCCAGATAGGCATGTTCGACGAAAGGGGTCTCGAAGTGCCCCTCCACGACCAGAGAAGACTCGGCCAGACCTACCTCCACGTCGCCCACTGTGTGCACCAGATGCTTGCAGAGGTTGCCGTCTTGGTAGAGTTGGGGGGCGTCTTCTCTCAGGGCCTCTTGGGGTGAGAATGCTCCTGGCAGAGGCTCATACTCCACCCTTATCAGGTCGCGCGCCTTGGCTGCTGCCGCCTCGGTCTCCGCCAGCACGAGGGCTACCGCATCGCCGATGAAGCGCACCCTGTCCCCACACAGAACAGGCTGGTCCTGCTTGAGCGCCCCGAATCCATTGTGGCCAGGGACGTCTCTCGCCGTCAGGACACGCGCCACCCCGGCCACCGCCTCCGCGGCTGCCGTCTCCACTCTCTCGATGACTGCATGAGGGTGTTCGCTCCACCGCACCTTGGCGTGGAGCATGTCTGGCAGGTAGAGGTCGTCAGCGAAGGGTAGGCTTCCCTGGACCTTGGCCACGCCATCCAGATCGATCACGGATTCGCCGTAGCCACCGCCCAGACACAGCTTCATCTCTCTGGGATCTCTGAGCCAGCGTGCAGCTAGCTTGACGGCATCTATGATCTTGGCATAGCCCGTGCAGCGGCAGACGTTGTCCTTCAAGGCCTCACGGATCTCAGCATCCGCGGGATCCGGGTTGGCGTCCAGCAACGCCTTGGTGGCCAGAATCATGCCTGGTGTACAGAAGCCACACTGCACGGCCCCAGCCGCCAAGAAGGCAGCCTGGATCGGGTGCAGCACTCCCGGTGGGGAAAGCCCTTCGATGGTGACGATCTCGGCGTCGTTCAGTCTGGCCACTCGCAGCAGGCAAGACTTGGTGGCGCGGCCATTGACCAACACTGTGCACGCCCCGCAGTGGTTGGTGCTACAGCCGTTCTTGGTGCCCGTCAGTCTGAGCTCTTCGCGGAGGAACCTGAGCAGTGTCGTCTCAGGTGGCAAGCTGGAGCTGATTTGCTCGCCGTTGACGTTGAGAGAGATGGTAACCACAACTTGCTCCAGGTCAGCGTCAGGCTGGCTTTCGCTATCCAGCGGGTGGCAAAGCTCGGCTAGTCGTCGTGCTGCCGTCCCTCGACGATCTCTTCCCACTTATGCACAGGGGGCAGCTCACTCTCTTCGGACTCGGTTACTACGTCGATGAAAGTCTGCTTGTCGCTATGGAGAGCCTCTCGGATAGCAGGTGCCAGGTCGGATGGTTTCTCGACGCGCACGCCCAGCAATCCGAAGCCTCGCGCTATGGCTGCGTGGTCGGTGTCGTCCGAGAAATCCACGGACACATATCGGTCGTCATAGTACAGGTGCTGAAGCGTCTTGATCCATCCGAAGCAGGAGTTGTTGAACTGGAGGATGGTGACGGGCAGCTTCAGACGGGCGATCGTCTCCAGTTCCCCCACGGACATCCCGAAGCTGCCGTCGCCGATCAGGCCTACAACTGCGGCTTCTGGTCTGGCGAGTTTCGCTCCCACGACCCCGGGGAGCGCATAACCGAGTCCGCCATAGCCCCGAGGAATGATCACATGCCTGCCCGCAGGAGACCTGTAGAACGCGGAAGTGAACGGTGTGGCCGTGCCTGCGTCGGCCACGATCACGCTGTCCGAGGGGAGCGTCTCTACAAGCTCCTTCATCACACGCTGGGGCTTGATGGGTATGCTATCGCTCTCCATCTTGGGAAGGACTGTCTCCCGCCACTCCCCGGCCAGGGTGGAGATCTCGGCCAGGCGCGCTTCGTTGGGCTGTCGCTGTCCCTGACTTGCCGACACAGCCTCGAGCAGGTCTGCCAGCGCCAGCTTCGCGTCTCCAACCAGGCCCACGGCGGTGGGATAGTTGTTGCCGATCTCCTTGGGGTCGACGTCGATGTGGAGGATGGTCACTCCGTCTGTAGGGGAGGGGAGCGTCCAGTTGAGGGTGGTCACAGAATCCGTCTTGCATCCGACGAAGAGAACCAGATCTGCCGCCGCGACGAGACGGTTGGCATAAGGACGTGCCCCGTTGCCTCCCACGATTCCGATGCTCAGGGGATGGTCCTCTGCGATGCTGCCCTTGCCGTTGATGGATGTCCCCACAGGCATGGTGAGCGCTTCCGCCAACTTGGTAACCTCGTCCCAGGCCTGGGAGATGGCTGCTCCACCTCCAGCGACCATCACGGGCCTCTGAGCCTTGGCCAGCAACGCGGCCGCTCTTTGTACCATGCCCGGGTCGGGTCGGGTTCTGAACGCGGGATAGGTCTTGTTTTCCTCATCGGCATGGAGTTGGATGGACCCGATCTCTTCGGCCAGGACATCGTGAGGGAGGGTTATCTGCACCGCGCCCGGGCGGCCGCTGGTGGCCATGCGGAAGGCCCTGTCCAGAATCTCGGGGGTCTTCTGGGGAACCTTGATGCGAGTGCGCCACTTGGTCACCGGTGCGAAAAGCGCTTCTTGATCGAGTGCGGTGAGCACACCCTTGTCGTCACCTGCCAGGGGCGTGTCGCTGGTGAGGACGATGAGCGCTATGGAGGAGGCATGGGCCTCGGCCACGCCGGGTAGGATGTAGGTGGCCCCGGCTCCGCTGGGTCCTTCGCACACGCCCGGCCGAGAGCTCAGTCGGGCATAGACGTCGGCCATGAAGGAGGCCGACCTCTCATCCCTGGCCAGGATGTGCCTGATGCCACCTGGTGCATCGTATAGGGCATCGTAGAGGGGCATAGTCGTATCCCCGGGCACGCCGAAGATGTACTCGACACCATACGCCTCCAAGAGCCTTACGATGGCCTCAGCTACTTTCACAGTAGCGACTCCTCTCCGTCGTGCAGAGTGTCGACCGCTGGCTCCGCCGACATCTCCTCCAGGACGCTAAACAAATGTGCCTTGAGTCGCGCCTCTGCCAGATCTGCGTCTTTCAGCTCGAGCGCCTCCAGAATCCACCTGTGCTCTCGCACGGACTTCTCCAGACGCCCCGAGATCTGATCTGACATCAGCCGGAAGCGCTGGGTGTGGTCGTCCAGGTTGTGCCAGATAAGCTGTAAGCGCTCGTTGTCCGCCGACTGGAGTATCAGGTAGTGGAACTGCGCTCCATACTGAGAGGCGAGGGGCCTGTCTCCCAGCT
>DAOUEW010000123.1:0-3845 GCA_034430275.1 Anaerolineae bacterium
AGTTGACACAGAGTCTGATCAGGCTGGTCGGCCAGAACGGGATGGATTGGATGTACGCCAACACGAGCACAACAGCTCAGAGGGGAGCACTGGATTGGAGGCATAGGTTCCGAGCGGCTGTGGAGCCGGTGTTCGAGGAACTGTACGCGAGCGTCGTGGCGGGCAACGAGACCCGAATCGTCCTGGAAGCGAACAGCTCTCCAGACTACAGAGAGAAGCTGGGGGAGGAGCTGCGGGAGATGAGGGAGTCGGAGATGTGGCAGGCGGGTGCCCAGGTACGCGCACTTCGGCCTTGAGTAGCCACGCCAGGGCTGTGTGGAGGAAGACCAATCAACATGGACGAGAGTGGCATTAGTGGCGACGACTACGTCGTTGTGTTTGATACGACGCTGCGGGATGGGGAGCAGTCACCTGGGGCAGCGCTGAACGTCGACGAGAAAGTAGAGATCGCACGCGTGCTGGAGCAGTTGGGTGTGGACGTCATAGAAGCCGGTTTTCCCATCTCCTCCCCCGGGGACTTCCGGGCGGTAGAGAGGATCTCGGAGGAGATTCGAGACTGCACGATCTGCGGGCTCACTCGTGCTAACCGTGAGGACATCGATGCGGCCGCGGAGTCCTTGAAGAAGGCCGTTCGTCCTCGTATCCATACTGGGCTTGGGGTGTCGGATCTGCACATTACTCGCAAACTGCGCACGAGTCGTGAGGAGGCGCTGCAAAAGGGGGTGGATGCGGTCAAGTACGCCAAGGGGTACGTGGAGGACGTGCAGTACTATACCGAGGACGCGGGTCGTGCAGATCCGATCTACCTGTACCAGGTGTTGGAGGCGGTCATCGACGCGGGTGCGACCGTGGTCAACATCCCCGACACAACGGGATACACCTCTCCGGGTGAATTCGGTGCCCTGATCAGGGGCATTAGGGAGAACGTGGCCAACATCGATCGGGCGGTGATCTCCGTGCACTGCCACAACGATCTGGGAATGGCCACAGCCAATACGCTGGAAGGGGTGCGGAACGGAGCGCGTCAGGTGGAAGTCACGGTGAACGGCGTCGGCGAGCGGGCGGGCAACTCCTCGTTGGAGGAGGTGGTGATGGCGCTCAGGACTCGCCGCGACCTGTTCGGGTTGGACACGAGGATCGAAGCACGGCGACTGTATCCCACCAGCCGGCTGGTCAGCCAGTTGATGGGCATCGCGGTGCAGCCCAACAAGGCCATCGTCGGGGCCAACGCCTTCGCTCACTCCTCCGGGATACACCAGGACGGCGTGCTCAAGGAGCGGACCACCTACGAGATCATCAATCCTCACGACGTCGGCGTCCCGGAGTCCATAATCATGCTGTCGGCGCGATCGGGGCGACACGGACTCCGGCATCGTCTACAGGAGCTGGGCCACACTCTGGATGACGAGCAGTTCGAGAAGGTGTATCAGCGCTTCCTGCGTGTGGCCGACAAGAAGAAGGCGGTGGACACGCGTGACCTGGAGGCTATCGTTGCCGATGAGGTCCAGGTGTACTTCGACGAGACATACCATCTCGACCACCTCCAGGTGAGCTGTGGCAATCACAGCATACCTACAGCGACGGTGCGCATCAGAGGTCCAAACGGGCAAGTCCTCTGCGACGCTGACCATGGGGCTGGTCCTGTGGACGCTGCGTACCGGGCCATCAATCGGGTCATAGGCGAGCAAAACGAACTGGTGGAGTTCTCCATCCAGGGCGTGACGGAGGGGATAGACGCTGTGGGGCGAGTGACGGTGCGGATACAGGCCGAGGAACCCGTCGATGGCACGGAGCGGGTGGTGTTCAGCGGCCACGGGGCGGACACGGACATCGTGGTGGCGAGTGCCAAGGCGTACATCTACGCACTGAACCGACTCATCGCTGCCCGCCGTGAGGCTCGGCGATAGCGATGCGTTGGTTGTGATAGGGATAACAAACACTTCACGTTCGTAGATTCCCAGTTGAGATGGGAAGGGGGCTAGACACAGATGGATACTCGAAGTGGGAAGAAGTCCGATCGGGAGTGGGGAGAGAGCAAGCGAACGGACCGCGTCCTGGCCAACAGCGGTGCGACGAGGGAAAGCTTCGCCGAGCCCAGGGGCTGGTCGCTCAAGTGGGATGGGGCTTCCTTGCCGGAAGACGGGGAATCTCCGGACGAGGCTGCTCCTGGCCCAGACTTCGACGTCCAGTGACGATGGGGCGGAGACAGACGTCCCATACTCTGGCGGAGAAGATCATTGCCGACCACCTGACGGACGCTGGGGATGGTGCCCGTTCTCAGCGTGAAGTGTGGCCTGGGGAACTGGTGGAGGTCGCGGTAGACGTCGTCCTGGCTAACGATGTCACGGCGCCCATCGCCATCAGCGAGTTCGGCAGGCTGGGAGCGGCCAAGGTTTTCGATCAGGACAAGGTCGTGCTGGTAGCCGATCATTTCGTACCGAACAAGGACATCAAGTCCGCCGAGCAGTGCCGCACGATGCGGGATTTCGCGCGCGCCCAGGAGCTGTCCAACTACTATGACGTGGGTCGAATGGGCATCGAGCACGTGTTGCTTCCCGAACAGGGGCTCGTGGTGTCCGGCGACGTGGTAGTGGGGGCTGATTCGCATACGTGTACCTACGGTGCCTTGGGCGCTTTCGCCACCGGGATGGGATCTACGGACATCGGCGTGGCCATGGCCACCGGCGAGACGTGGATGAAGGTGCCGGAGACGATGCGCATCGTCTACCACGGTCAACTGCGTCCCTGGGTGGGGGGGAAGGATCTGATCCTGTTCACCATCGGCAAGCTGGGCGTCAGTGGGGCGCTCTACAAGGCCATCGAGTTCGCAGGCGAAACCATCGAGGGGCTGCCCATGGCTGGCCGCTTGACCATGGCCAACATGGCCATCGAGGCGGGCGCCAAGGTGGGTCTTTTCACACCGGACGAAGAGACCCGCGCTTACCTGGACTCTCGAGCCAGGCGGCCAAGCAAGTACTACGAACCAGATCCCGGGGCCGGATACGCGGAGGTGCTGGAGATCGACGCCAGCGAGGTCGAGCTCCAGGTCAGCTTGCCTTTTTCGCCGGACAACGCCCGCGCCGTGAGCGACGTTGGCGACGTGCCGATCGACCAGGCAGTGATCGGCTCCTGCACCAATGGTCGTCTGGAGGACTTGCGAGTGGCGGCGGAGGTGCTGCGGGGGCGTCAGGTTCATCCAGACGTGCGGTGTATCGTCATCCCAGGGAGCCAGACGGTCTATCTGGACGCGCTGCGGGAGGGTCTCATTGAGGTCTTCGTGGAAGCAGGAGCTGTGGTCAGCACTCCTACGTGTGGGCCTTGTCTGGGTGGCTACATGGGGGTGCTCGCCGCTGGTGAGCGCGCTGTGAGCACGACAAACCGCAACTTCCGTGGCCGCATGGGGCACGAGGAGAGTGAAGTGTACCTATCTGGACCGGCTGTTGCGGCATGTTCTGCGGTGAAGGGGCGTATCACAGGACCGCACGAGGTGTTACTATAGACGACATGACAGGGTCTGTCTGGAAGTACGGCGACAACGTGGATACCGACGTGATCATCCCAGCTCGCTATCTCAATGTGTCGGCGCCCGAGGAGCTGGCGTGCCACTGCATGGAGGGGGTAACGCCCGAGTTTCCCAGTCGAGTGCAGACAGGGGACGTGATCGTTGCCGGAGCGAATTTCGGCTGCGGATCCTCCAGGGAGCACGCTCCAATCGCCATCAGGGCCTCGGGAGTGACCTGTGTCATAGCCAGCAGTTTCGCTCGTATCTTTTACCGCAACGCCATCAACACGGGCCTACCCATCGTAGAGTGCCCGGGGGCCGTGGAAGAGGCGGAGCAGGGAGA
>DAOUEW010000124.1:0-6055 GCA_034430275.1 Anaerolineae bacterium
CCTATCTGGAGGATTTCATCCAGTACATCGAGAACTACGTGGGCCTTCCCGTGGTCGTAGGCAGCCATCCTATGCCGACCAACTACGTCAACGCCCACCGTGCGGCAGGAGATTGGGAGCGATGCGGCGTGGAGAAGTACCTGGGCCCGCTGATAGACGACCCCAAGGCCAGTGACCGCTACGATTCGACCCAACCCGGCTTCTTGAAGACCGGTACCTGAGGCCTCTCCCTCTGGTTGAACCCGCCACCCCTACCTGAGAGCCACCGCGTCGATCTCCACCAGGCCACTCAGGGGCAGAGCACCGATCTCTACCGTGGTGCGCGCAGGCGGATCGGAGGGGAAGAACTCAGCGTAGACTGCGTTCATCTCGCCGAAGTTCTTGATGTCGGTCAGAAACACGCTGAGCTTCACCGCCTTGTCGAGCGAGCTCCCGGCCGCTTCCAGGATGCCCTTAAGGTTCATCAGAGCCTGGCGGGTCTGTTTGCCGACGTCCTGGCTCACCAGTTGCCCCGTGCTGGGGTCGAGCCCCAGCATTCCGGCCGTGTACACGAAGTCCCCAGCGATCACCGCCTGGGAATAGGGGCCTACAGCGCCCGGCGCCTTGTCCGTGGCCACGATCTTGCGATCCATCAACGACCTCCTTCGTATGGTGGCTAGTACGCCGCCATCTCCGCCGCGTACCGGTACATCTCCTTGACTGCATCCAGATTCATTCCGTCGAAGACGCTGCTACACGTGGAGAACATATAGCCTCCTCCCGGTGCACCCTGGCTGATACAACGTCTCACCTCCGCACGCACGGCATCCAGGTCCGAGTCGCACAGCACCTTCGCCTCCACGTTCCCCACCAGAACCAGCCTCTCCCCGAAGTCGCGCTTGACCTTTTCCAGGTCCACGCCGGCATCGGGCTCCAGTGAGTGCATCCCCACGAACCCCGCCTCGACGGCCATGGGCAGTAGAGGGGTCACATCTCCATCGCTGTGCCACAGCACCGGCGACTGAGCTTCGTCCACGATACGTTTGTGTAGCGGCAACACGAACTCGCGCCACATCTCCAACGAGACCATCGGTCCCTGGTTGTACGCGGCGTCCTCGCCGAGAACGAGCACCTCCGCACCCAGATCGGTCGCCCTTCTGAGGATGGCGATGCAGTATTCGGTCCGGTTCTCCAGCAGTTGGCGGACGAAGCCTGGACGTCTGTATAGCGCCGGGAAGAAGCTTTCCATGCCCATGGCCATGTAAGCCGCTGTGAACGGGCCGACGTGGGTGCCGAAGAAGAAGTAGTGATCCGGATACGTCTTCTTCGCCCCTTCCGTCTGGCGCGCGTCGAAGTGTTCATCGACGTACTCCATGGGAGGGCTGTACCGCTCCAGATCCGCCTCGGTTTGCACCACGCCCCCCGCGTACCAGCCCTTCTGCCACACCCGGCCCCACTCGTCCACACCTTCCGTCCAGGCGTTGCTACCAGGAGGAGTCTGATAGTGGATAGGGATGCAGTCCAAGCCCAGCTCCACGTAGGTCCTCTGGAGGTCCCCACCACCCACCTCGGCTACCAGGTCTTCGTTGTCGAGCCACACCTCGAACAACGGCACCCGATCCGCCTCGCGATGCTCCAGCGCCGCGAGCACGCGCTCCCTCGGTTTCATGCCTCGTCTGCCTCCTCAGTCCCGCGAGCGGAAGGCAACCCCCCATCCGACATCGCCCAGACCAGAATGGCCTTGTGCATGTGCAGCTTGTTCTCCGCCTGGTCCTGGACGATGGAAAAAGGACCATCGAGCACCTCGTCGGTGATCTCCTCCCCACGGTGGGCGGGGAGACAGTGCATCACCAAAACCTCGGGGTCCGCCAAAGCCACCAGCTCCTTGTTCACCTGATAAGGCTGGAAGGTGCGAAGCCGCGCCGCTCGCTCTCCCTCCTGGCCCATGCTGGCCCAGACGTCCGTATAGATGATCTCCGCGCCCCTCACCGCCTCCCGGGGATCCCTCACCACCGTGATTGTAGCCCCGGTCTCCTTGGCAGACTCCTGAGCCTGTCTCACGATCTCGGCGTGTGGTTCGAACCCCTCGGGCGCGGCTACGCGAATCTCCATGCCCACCCTGCCAGCGCCCAGGATCAGCGAGTGCGCTATGTTGTTGCCGTCGCCCACGTAGGCCAGCTTCAATCCCAACAACCTGCCCCTCCGCTCGTAGATGGTGAACAGGTCACCCAGGATCTCGCAGGGATGGGCGTAGTTGGAGAGGCCGTTGATGACGGGCACCGATGCGCTCGCGGCCAACTCCTCCAGCTCGCCGTGATCGCGAAGACGCGCCACCAGAGCGTCCACGTACCTGCTCAACACGCGGCCGACGTCCTTCGCGCTCTCTCGCTGGCCCAACTGGACCTCCGCTGGAGAAAGGTACACTGTTCGACCACCCAGAGAGCCCATGGCCACGTCGAAGGAGACCCTGGTGCGCAGGGATGGCCTCTGAAAGAGCAGGGCCAGGCTCCTGCCTGCCAGCAAGGGGGGGTCGCCGCCCGCCTTCCACTCCTCCTTGAGCTCACCGGCCAGGTGCAGCAGGTGCCATACCTCGTCCGCGCTCAGATCGATGAGACTCAACAGGTGTCTCATTCCGACTTCGCGGCCGACCAGGCTAGCATCCTGAGTAGCTGCGAAGCAGCGTATCGAAGGATGCGGCTGACCCACACCCACCCGAGTTGACAAACGCGAGCGACGGTGCTCCTCCATCCCCGCATGCTTGGATACGGCCTTCGGCCTACTCAGCATGCTGGATTAGTTCGCCTTCCCTGACACTCCGTTCCCGCCTCAAGAAAGCATCCTGAGTAGCGACCGAACGCAGTGAGGACGCGTATCGAAAGATGCGGCCACTCCCCACGCCAGCCAGAGGACGGTACTCGGCCCGTCCTCCAAGCTCACAAGTCCACAATCAACTCGTGGATTCGATCCAGCCCGGCCCTCAAATACTCCTCGGGCAGCCCGTGACTGATCCTCAGATAGTGATCCATCCCGAAATGATCCCCCGGCGCGATGAACACGCTCCTCTCGTCAATCAAGCGTTGGACCAGTTCGGTTGAATTGACATCCATGCTGTACCGCACGTAGGCGATGGCGGCTGCCTGGGGCGGAACCACGCTGAACAGACCCTCGTGGCTCTCCAGCCAGGAGTCCAGAATGGGATATCCACGCCGCACGTAGTCCCGGGCCCTCTGGATCAGCCGGGGCCGTACCTCAGGCGAGAGGGCGATAGCCGCCAGGTGGTTGGAGAGCATGCTCGCCCCGATCGTCACGTACTGGTGGCGTGCCGCGATCTCGTCCACGGTATCGGCAGGACCTACCACCCAGCCGATGCGGAGTCCCGGGAGCCCGTAGGCCTTGCTCAGGCTGTTCATGCACAGCGCCCTGTCGTACTTGCCGCAGAAGGAAGGCGTCTGAGTGTCGGTCAAGCGTTCAGCGCCGGTGTATACCTCGTCGGAGAGAAGCCAGGCCCCCACCCTCTCAGCGACCGTCACGATGGCCTCCATCTCGTCCTCGGTGAGGATGTATCCCGTAGGGTTGTCCGGGTTACAGACGGCGATGAGCTTGGTCTTCTCGGAGACCACGGCTTCGAGCTCGTCCAGGTCGGGAGCCCAGCCACGTTCCTCCCGCAAATGGAACTCCTTGACCGTGATGCCGAAGTTCTTGGCCACACCCCAGATTTGCATGTAATTGGGAAGCATCATCACCATCTCCTCACCGGGCGCAAGCAGAGTCTGGAGGGTGACGAAGTTGGCTTCCGCGCCCCCGACGGTGATCAGGACATTATCTGGGGTGGCGCCAGGGTAGAGGGCGGCGATGTTTTCGCGCAGCTCGACAATGCCATTGCCCTGGGGATAGTTCAGTGGGGTACGCAGGAGCTGCTTGATGACTCCAGGGTCTTCTACCAGTTCCTCGACGCTCATGGGATGGACTCCGCTCTCGGAGAGATTGTACTCCACGAGGTTCTCCCACTTGCACATCATACGTTCCATCTCGAACGGTACGAACTTCGCCATCTGTCCTCCTATCGGTTGCGCCTCAATACTCCCCTCCCTCGATGGGAGGGGTCTGGGGGAGGGTGAGATTTCCACCCCCTCTTCTCTCCTCCCCCCTCAAGGGGGAGGAGGCTGTAGTCCTTGTTCCGCTGATAACCCAGCATCCTCAGTAGCGACCGAGCGTAGCGAGGGCACGTGCCGAAGCCCGCGCCGCAATGCTCCCCTCCCTTGATGGGAGGGGCCGGGGGAGGGCGAGATTCTCACCCCCTCCTGTATCCTCCCCCCTCAAGGGGGAGGAGGGTCCGGCTCCGTCACCGCTTCTCAACCAGCATACTCAGTAGCTGCGAAGCAAAGTATTCGAAGACGCGCCACCAGCACATGCCAGGGTCCGCTACCCCTACACCTCGCTGGTCTCCTCGAGGATGTTGATGTTCCTCTTGGCCAGCTCGTCCACAAACTCGTCGTACAGGTCTCCCTTGATACAATCCTCAGGAGGCACGATCCCCTTCTCCTGGATCGCCCCTTTCCCGATCATCACGGCCGCTATAGCACAGGGGAAGCCGGTCACTCTCTGCATGGCGGAGAAGCCCAGCTCCGTGTCCGCCACGTCCCACATGTAGTAGTCGATGCGGGTCTTCTTGCCATCCTTCTTGCCCACCACCGAGTTCCACATCACGCACACGTCCGTATCACCCTGCTCAGGCTGGAGCCTGGGCGTGATCATACTCAGCAGGAACTCGCGAGGAACGATCTTCTGCCCCTCGAAGTCCACCGGCCCCAGGTCCAGCAGGCCGCACTCCTTCAGTGTATCCACGCCATCGAAGTGACCCGGCCAGCGGACGGTCTTCTCGGCAAACTCCTTCAACTCCGTCCTGGTGAAGATGAAACTGGGCATCCCAGGTGTCACCGCGCACTCCAGCTCTTCGTCCACACCGAACTTGTCGAACCGGAACCGCTCGCGGTCGATGAGGGCCGGCACCTCCACCACCTTGCCGCCCTTGAGCACGTTGAGCTTGACCATGTACTCGCGCAGCACGTGTTCGAAGGCCCAGGTGATCATGTACCTCAGGGGGTGCTTCTGCGCGGCCTCCTTGGAGGGGATTCCACCCACCCTGGCTACAGCCGTCTCCGCCTGGTCCAGCTTTCTGATCCCCTCACCGGTGGTCACGTTGCTCAAGCCCGGCGCGAAACCCATACCGTCCACGAAGGTCACGCCGTTCTTGATCGCCGTTTCGTGGATCCAATCACCGTACTCGTTGAGGCTCATGTCCTCGGGGAGCATCAAACCCTCGGTCTCGTAGGCGTCGGGGCGGCGATGGTACTCCTCCAGCATATCCACCACGTGCAGCCCGGCCTCCACCGCGCTGTGGATGAGGTTGTAGCTGGTCCTCCTGTCAGGCAGGGCAATGACCCCCACGTCGTAGAGGCCCATCAGCTTCTTGGTTTCCTCCCTGTTGAGGATGTCCAGCGGCTGTGGAATGACCTTGTCGCTGCCGATGAACTCCTTGGTCTGCTCCAGGGAGTCCTTTCGCCTCCCTACGATGCCGATAGCCTTCACCCTGCTATCCTGCGCCAGGTCCCAGGCCACAGCCGTGCCGATGCCACCTGAGCCTCCAAAAACGAGCACCTTCATGATATCTACCTCCTGTCGATACGCCCACCTCTCAAATGCTGACGTACGGGTGGGTTCACAAGATTGCCGCAAAGCAGGGCAGATTATAGCCCATCGAGCTTTCGTTCTCAAACAACGAGGGCCCGCGAGTGCGCGGGCCCTGTCTATCTCGAGGCACCAAAGAACAATGTATCGATGGTGACCGACGCCTACTCCGCAGGCCCAAACGTAAGCGTTTCCCCATCCGGTCTCGTCATCTGCAACTGCCCATGACTGACGCGGAAGGTCGTGACGCCGGAAAGGTACTCCAGGTAGGTCTGCTCCTGCTGCATGATCCCCTCGGGGTCCATACAGGCCATCTCCGTCCAGAAGATGTTGCCCAGGGAAATGGTTTCCCCCTTCACCTCATACGACCCTCCATAGGTGTTGCAAC
>DAOUEW010000125.1:0-9923 GCA_034430275.1 Anaerolineae bacterium
GCACCCAGTCCCGACGCAAGCCTCACGCGCTTGCGCGCTGACTCGATCGGCTTGGCCTCTCCCGACCAGCCTGGCTTCGGCCCGCCGCCGTCGGCGCCTGGGCTCTTGAGCCTTCCTCGGCCTCGTTGCTCGGACCTGCACCGGCGTCCCTCTGGTAGCCGAATTCAGGACGATGGTATAATCGGCGGCACGAGAGCAACGAAGGGTAAGAGGAAGAAGTATGGATTTTGTGGAAAGACTCGCCACCGGCGAGACAGTCTTGGCGGACGGTGCGATGGGCACCATGCTCCAGGCAGCAGGCCTGGAGAAGGGTCACGCCCCAGAGGAGTTCAACCTCACCAACCCCGAGAAGGTGCTCGCGGTACACCAGGGATACGTGAACGCAGGTTCGGAGATCATCCTCACCAATAGCTTCGGTGGGAACAAGTACAGGCTGGCCAAGTCGGGGCTCGGAGAGAAGGTCTACGAAGTCAACCGCAAGGCAGCGGAGATCGCGCGAGAGGCTGGAGCCTCCTTCGTGGCCGGCTCCATCGGCCCCACGGGAGAGTTCTTCGTCCCCCTCGGCACCCTCACTCCCGAGGAAGCCCAAGAGTCGTTTGCAGAGCAGGCCAGGGGGCTGGCGGACGGCGGTGTGGACATGCTGGTCATCGAGACCATGTCCGATCTGACTGAGATGGAGTCCGCGATCAAGGGGGCAAAGCAGGCCACCGATCTACCTCTGGTCTGTACCATGACCTTCCAGCAGAAGCTCCACATCATCATGGGTGTCATTGCAACTCAAGCCGCGGAGGCACTCGCCGGCTGGGGAGCGGCCGCCCTGGGGGCCAACTGCGGCACCGGCCCCGAGGAAGTGGAGCAGGTGTTGCAGCAGATGAAGGAAGCAGTTCCTGACGCACTCCTGGTGGCCAAGGCCAACGCCGGCGTGCCCCGCCTGGTCAAGGGTCGCACGGAGTTCAACGCCACCCCCGAGTTGATGGCCGAGTACGCCAGCCGCTTCGCCCAGATGGGCGTGACCATCATCGGCGCCTGTTGCGGCTCCACCCCCGAGCACATCGCGGCCATGGCGGAAGCGCTAGGCAAGGGGTGAGAGAGCACGGCACTGTCCTCGCCACCCTTGGGGTTGCCGCGCCCCCTGTTCGGCTGCCGAGCTAGTTGGTCCAGGTGCTGGCGGTGCCAGTTCGGGGCTAGACGTCCGCGCTGAACGCGAGTTGACTGATCACGCCCGCCTCAACCGTCACGGTTCCATTGACGTCCCCATAACGACCAAGACCGAGACTGGCGGTGTAGGGGTATTCCCCAGGGAACAGCTCGATCCTTTGACTGGAGTTGGCCCCCACGGTGTACATCTGCCCCGCTATGGTGAATGTCATGTCGCTGCCACAGTAGTTGAGAACCTCGACCCATCCCACGGCCACCTTGGCCTCCCAGGTGGGACTGGGGATCGGCGTCGGCTGTGGCGCAACGGTGGGCGTGCTGGTGGGCGCTGGCGCAGTGGTCTGAGTTGGTGTGGGTACCTGAGTCAGGGTCGGTGTAGGTGCCGCTCGAACCTCGCAATCGTCCTGAAGCACCACCTCGTCCCCAACCTTGACCACCAGTTCGTAGGTGCCAGTCTCTAGAGGCTCCCCATCCGTCTGGAAGATCCACTGCCACCGGTGACCAGACTCGAACTCGAAGGTGTCGTACTCTCCATAGAAGTGGGCCTCGTCGTGATAGAAGTCCCATCTGAATGGCTCGCCTGGTTCCACACCTTCGTATGGCCAGTAGGCGTACACTCTGAGGATGCCGTGCTCGAAAACCAGACCCACGTCCACGGGCTCTCCCGCCGCGTCGTCGAAGTCGCTGCTGAAGAGCACTGGCCCGAAGCTTGCCTTGCGGATGGGGCTGGGACTGACAGCAGGTGTCGGTTCGATAGCCTCAGTGGAGGTAGCTGCCGGCATGGGCGCGGGGGTGGACGTTTGCTTCACCTCGGCCGGCTCGCTGGTCGAGGGCGCACCCACCCCCGAGCAGGACGCCAGCCATAGCAGCGTCAAGACTGCTGACACTAGTAAGTAGACTCTGCCTCTCTGCGACATGGCTCATTCTCCCTTCTGCGTGGTGGTCAACGACGTCCAAAGCGCATCGCCCGCCGATAGGCCATTCCCTCATCTATGATCTCAGAGGTGAACAGAACTGTCAAACCTCCGAATCGTCAGGTGGGCCTCCTTGCAGTCCGCCGAAACAACGAGACACGCACACCATCTTACCTCCCAGCAGCCCGCAGAGCAGGTTGCCCACCGGTGGCTTTGGGCGTAGAATAGCCCATAGGGAGCCCATCCAGCGCACATGCGCCCCGGGAGTGCCAGATGGATGTCCAGTGGACCTCTCTGATCCTCAGCTTCGCTACTGGAGCCTTGACCGGTGCCTTGGTGACGTACTTCCGGCACTGGCTGGCGCGTCGCAGGGAAGCGGAGAGCCGCGAGTTCGCCCAAGCCCAGGAAAGAGACCGTATCAGACGTGAGCACTACTCCCGCGCCCTGGCCTACGAGCGGACGAGGGAGAGCCTGCGCGGCTGCGACCTGTCAGAGCAGGACCTGGCTGGGGTCTATCTGTCCAAGGCCGACTTGCAGCGCGTCAACCTCAGTGGCGCCGACCTGTCTACCTCGAACCTGGAGCAGGCCAACCTTATCGGCGCAGACCTGAGACGCGCCGACTTGTCAGGCGCCAACCTGGCGGAGACCGCACTGGAGGGCGCCAATCTGGAGGGCGCAACCCTTGAGTCAGCGGTGCTGGAAGACGCCAACCTGGCAGGCGCCAGCCTACAGCGAGCCGACCTACGCAACGCCGTGCTGGAAGGCACCAATCTGGAATGGGCCGACCTCAGAGACGCCCAGCTTCAGGGTGTGGAACTGAAGAAGGCCAGGATGGAGGCAGCACGTCTACAAAGGGCTGACCTTGAAGGCGCTGATCTGAAGGGAGTCGACCTGACTCAGGCCAGCCTCGAAGGCGCCAACCTGCGAGGCGCCAATCTCAAGAAGGCCAATCTTGATGGCGCCCATCTACGGGGCGCCAGGCTCGATGCCGCCACCGTGATGCCCAAGGACTGGGAGACTCTGGTAGCCAGCAAATGAGCATCGCGGCTGTCGCCGGGGATCTGCACATTTTCAAAGCACCGGGTCAGCCCCGCCCGGCGCACAGACTGAGGGACAGGTCGTGTCACCTTTCGCTTTCCACATAAGACACCGGGAATCGTCCACATACGATGCACGCCCTGTGGGCAGACGCCACAAGCGCTGCATTTGCCACTCACTGGAGTGTATGCTATATTGACGACAGGACTCGCGCAGGGCATCGGCCCTGCGGTTTCACGTAGTCAGCCACATGCCCCAAACTGGAGACGGCTCAGTATCCGACGGTGCCAGTGGCGGCGACGGGGAGCTAAAGAACCCAGGGTGTCCACGAATCACGAGGATGGGTTCGGGCGACGGCCTTAGGTCCGGACGCCCCCGTTCAAGAACAATCACGAGAAAGGAGTGTGAGGGCAAATGGAAGCATACTGTGTCAAGTGCAAGGCGAAGCGACCGATAGCGAATCCCAAAGAAGTAGTGCTAAAGAATGGACGTCCCGCCATCAAAGGGACCTGCTCCGTCTGCGGCACCAACGTCACGAGATTCGTCAAGAAAAGCTCCTGAGCCACGAACAGCTCTAACGTCTCCGTCGGGTGCTACTCCCCGCCGACAGCACCCGACGGAGAGCCTTTCCTTGCCGCCCAAGCCTGTCCTCCTCACGGCGGCGGCGTGAGCGCGGCTCCAGTACAGGTTGCCGCCCGCCAGTTTGACTGCCGACCCCCAGTCCTCTCAGAGAAGGATAGCGTACCGTCGATAAGTCTCGTTCCCTTAGACGTCCGCCTCGGTGTTCAGGGCTTCAGTCCCAAAGACTGGGTGGGCACCTTTTATCCGCCTCGCTTCTCGACCGCGCAGTTCCTGCCCTTCTACGCGCGCGTATTCGACACCGTAGAGGTGAACAGCACCTTCTATGCTATCCCTTCTGCTTCCACGGTCACCTCGTGGGCACGGCGCACACCGGATCGCTTTCTGTTCGCCTGCAAGATGCCTCAGGAGATCACCCACGACCAGCGGTTGATGGGAGTGGAAGAGAAGCTCGCTGTGTTCCTGGACAGGATGAGGCTTCTGGGCCACAAGCTGGGGCCCGTAGTTATCCAGTTTCCGCGCTCCTTCACCAGGCGCTTCGAGGAGAACCTGCGTGCCTTCCTGCCCCTCCTGCCGAGGGACGTGTCATTCGTGGCCGAGTTTCGCAGCGAATCCTGGCACGACGAAGGGGTGTTCAACCTGCTGAGGGAGTTCGACGTGGCCTGGTGTATCAACGACTGGCAGGACCTCCCGCCGGTGGTCGAGACCACGACGGACTTCGCCTACCTGCGTCTGGTGGGCTTCCATCGGGAGTTCGAGTACCTGGGAGAGGTACAACGCGATCGGTCGGAGGACCTGGCCGCCTGGGCCAGCAGGATCGGAGATCTTGCGTCGCGGGTGAAGAGAGTCTACGTGTACGTAAACAACCACTACGCAGGCCACGCCCCCGCCACAGTAGGACAGTTGGCTGAACTACTGGGTCTACCCGTGGTGGATCCAAAGAGCCTGTGGCCCGATCAGACCAGCCTCTTCCCCGACGCAAGCGACTAGCTGGGCCTTCTCTCCTGGCTCACCTCGCGATCACGAGGACGACTCTCTTGGCCTCCTACTCCTGCGGCGGGCTGAACTGGGACTCCGGCCAGTCTCCCATCAGCGGGGTGGGGCCGACCTCCAGGATGTCGTTCACTCCGCTGAAGGCAGCGTAGTTCTCGGGGTGGGCGAGGATGTCCTGGTCCAGTCGATCATAGGTGCCATAATCCTCGATCTCCCGCCAGATCTCCAACTGGTACTGGCCTCCAAAGCCGAACTGCACGGCATAGGCCTTCACCGACTTGGTGCCTGGGGAGACCTCGTACGCGGCCTTGCCCTTCTCGTGCCACCACTCCACCACGGCCGCGCCCTTGCCGGGCTTGATCCTGATGCTGTTCACCTCGTAGATGCGGTACCTCTCCATGGGCCGGACCCCCTCCTGTCAACGCAGCGTGAATGCGTGCAGAAGCTCGACGAGTTGCGCCAACCCCCACCGGGGGCGATGGCGTCTCCCGGCAGCCCCGCGCGGTGAGCCACACGCCCTGGCTACCGGGCCAGTTCGACCCGCCTCTGTCGTATACTACATCACCGCTCGTTCAGCCGCGAGGTTCACTCCTCGGCCATGGAGGCTCCACAATACTCGCAGAAGGCGTTGTCGGCGGGGTTGTCGGCGCCGCAAGAAGCGCACGATTTCGTAGCTATCTCCTCCACTGTGACCGCCTTGGCCGCCGGCGTTGGCTCCGCCTTCGGCGCAACCGTGGGCTCCACTTTCCGGGCCGGCGCCGGCTTCGGAGCGGCTGCCTTCTTCGGTGCACCCTGGGACCTGCCGCGCCCCACGACCACCAGCAACGCGACCACCACACCCACCGCCAGGACGAGCGGAACCAGACATCCGCACGACAAGATCAGCATCTCCGAGATACCCACTGATTCCATTGCTACGCTATCTCCTTCTCTGCCCGGCGCGTCTTCGAGACCAAACGCGCCTGTCAATCCTTCAATGTTGCACCGCAATACGGGCAGGCGACCCAGTCAGGTTCCGTGGCCTTGCCGCACTCCGGACACTCGCAGGTGAGAGCCGCTCCGCAGTAGGGACACACCTGCCAATCCTCTTCCACGGCCTTGCCACACTCCGGGCACCCGCCGCCCTCTTCTGACTCCACAGCGGACTCACCCCCCGCCGCCTCTGCCACGTCGACCGATTCCTCCGGCTCTGGCAGTTGCGCCTCCTCCCGGGGAGTCTCCTCCACCTGTTGCGCGCCCGGCTCCTCCTCCCCCAGTTGATGCCCGCACTTGCCGCAGAACTGAATGCCCGGCTTGAGAGGTTGACCGCATTCGGGACATATTCCTTCGGCCGACCCCTCCTCGGCCACTTCCACTTCAGCGGCCGTCTCGTCTGCCCCCAACTGGTAGCCGCACTTGCCACAGAAGCCAATGCCAGGACGGAGTTGGTTGCCGCACTGAGGGCATGTCACTTCCCCTGCTTCCACGGTCTCCACCGTCGCGACCTCGATCGGGCCTTCCTCCACTTGGCTGTCATCCGCTGGTGCGGCGAGAAGCGCAGTGGGCGCCTCTGCCGGCTCTGCCTGTCCCCGCTGCTCCCCGCCCGGCGTGGCCCCACTTGCAATGGTCACGATAGCACGCCTGGTATCGTTCTCCATGAGCCACAGACGGCTCGCTGAGACGGGCACCCGATTGTCGTACGCCTCTGTCAGCTGGTCGTAGAGGTCCTGGCCCTTGCGCCCCTCGAACTTGCCGCTCTGGGGGTTCAGCCACTCCAGGCCAGAGAGCTCGTACTTGAAGACCGTATCCACCTTGCCGCCCGCACGCGTCAGATTCCCGGCGAAAAGGATCTGCCGCCCCACCAGGCCCTTCTTGAACCTGGGCCTGGCCAGTCCTGCGGCCTGGTACTCCTTCTTCCTGACCTTGCCCTTCTGCCAGGTTCGGCCGCCGGTATCGATCTCGAACCAGTAGGACCGGCACAGATCGCTGAAAACCGATGCCGCCCTGTAGAAGACCACGCGGTACCTGGAGACGCCCATGTACACCCCGAAGTCAGATCTGTTGCGTGTGGAGAACATCTCCGTGTCCACCTTGCCGATCCACTGCACCCGCTCATCCGCGAAGGTAGCCACCGCTATAGGCTCGCCGCCACGCAACCTATCCTTGCGCTTGTAGAAGGGCGAAGGAGTGCCGTTGGACCAGCTCTCCATCAGCCTCTCTAAGTCAGCCTGGCTTATCTCCACATCCGCCTCCAACCAGTAGGACAGCCGCCACCGATCACACCTCCGCTTCCCAGCGAGACTTGCCCCGTCGCCACAAGACCAGACCCAGGCCCGCCAGCGGCAGCGCTAGGCCGGAGCAAGGGCACAGACTGCCCCGCCCCTCTTCCTCAACCGGCTCTTCCCTCGCTACGGGAGCCGCGGGCCTCTCCTGACCCTCCATCAATAGACCGAGGTCGTCCACCCAGAAACGTCCCTCTTGAGACGACTCCCCCGAGGCGGAGAAGTCGAAACTCAGACCCACCACCCTACCCGGATCGAGCTGGGACACGCCGCCTTCGCCGTACCAGTCAGGCTTGAGAAAGCTACTCCACGGCAACTGTACCAGCGCCCAGTCCTCGTTGCTCCCGAGGGGCGTGGTCAACTCAGCCTGGAAAGGGGTCGGCTCTTCTGCATCCCCGACCTGCAGAGTGACTGCCAGGGGCGTGCCGGGCTCATCACTCCTCACCCACAGAGAGAGGCCGTCCACAGAGCCCCAGTCCTGCGGTGGTTCGAAACTGGTGCCGCAACCCGCCCAACCCTCAGGTGCGATGCGGTACTGCACCAGGAGCGAGGCCTCGCCGCCATGGGCTGCTCCCGAGTCCACCGCGCACTCGATGGTGGTCTCACCGCCATCCGTCCAGGTGTCCCAACCACCTCCTCCTGCATACCCCTCGAAGTCGTCGATGACCGTGCCCTCTGGCTCGTCGGCCGGGACCGGGACCTCCTCCGGCGTCGAAGGCGCCTCCACCGCCGGCGGGGTCGGGCTTGCCTCTGCGGGTGGGCGCGAGACTCCGACTCCGTATGACCGAATGCTCTGGTCCAGGAAATCCACGAAGAGAGGCCCGATGGTGCGGTTGGCCAGCTCGTTGGGATGCGCGTCGTACTCGTCCATCCTGTACTCGGGTCGCAGGAAGTTGTCGTCTCCGGCCAGCAGGCCGAAGAAGTCGAAGACGAAGATGTTGGGATGACCGCCCAGGTATTCACCTGACTGGAGCCAGCTTGTGAAGGACCTGGCCCGCGCAGCGGCATCGGGGCTGCTATTGGCCGGCACCTCGGGAGGCTGGGTCACGATGACGAAGACCTTGTCGGGGTACTGGTCCATCCGATCGCGGATAGAAAGATAGTAGGACCGGTACTCCTGCAATTGCCAATCGCTCTCGATGTTGCTCACCGGGAAACAGGACTTGAAAGCGATGACGTTGTATTGCATCAGGTGGCTGAAGGTGTTGTCGGGCGGGTCGTGGAGAGGCTCCGCGAAGATGGTCGCGTAGCCGTCGGGGTCCGTGTTGTCTCCCGGCACGTCGAAATTGGTCCCCGTCCACGTGCCATCGGCCAGGACCAGCCCATCGTCGTTGTAGCCGTGGTCGTAGAACTCGTACCCCAATGCCGTGAGTCCCTCGCGCACGCCGCCCTCGGCGATGAGATTGGCGCCGCACGAATGGTGCAGAAAGATGATTCTGGTCCCCTGCGCCACCGCTGGCCGTGCTCCTCCCAGTACTAGGACGAGAAGACCAAGCACGAGAAGCGTCTGAGTGCTACGTCGGCCCGACTGCATGATACTGCTCATTCCTCCCTCCCAGACCAGCCTCAGTCTCTACCGCCCACGGGCCCATTCATACAGGAAGACGTGACCGAAGCTCACACCGTTGGCGGTCTCCTTGGATTCACCGTAGGTGTTGTCGTCACCTTCGAACCACGGATCGCGGCTCCCGGTCCGGAACAGGCGCGTAGCTAGCTCCATGTACTCTGCGTCACCACTGTACTTGTAGGCGTAGGCCATGGCGTCCGCGCCCAAGAGGAGCCAGTTGCTGACCACCGGCACGTTGTTTCCCACTGACCATTCATCCTCGGGGTCCCCTTGCCGACCGTCGAAATACCACTCGTACGGGTAGGCGCCTCGTTCGCCAGTGTCTATCGGCTCCAGGTCTATCCACGCGTAGGTGCGCAGCCAGTCAGCGAAACCCAGCAATGCACCCTGGCCATCGTAGGCGTCCGGCAGCCCGAACTCCTCACGCATCTCCAGATACCTGCCCAGAGACAGCAGATACTGGTTCAAGAACTGGGGCTTCACGTAGCTATACTCGTCATCCCCGCCCGTCAGCCCACCGATGTAGGGCTGATGTGCCGGCCTGGCCCAATCCACCAGGGCGTCCGCCGCAACAAGGAAACGTTCCTCTCCAGTGGCCCGGTACGCTTCCGTTAGCATGAAGAGGCAGTTGGCGAGAGGCCGAGAGGCCCCGGCGTGCAGTCCATCCACTTCGCCCAGACCGTAGCCCTCACCATTGGAGTCGGGAAAGCGGTCCCCCAGATGGGCATCGTTGTGCACCCGGTATTCGATAGAATCCGCCAGCTCCAGCGCCGACTCGTAGACCTTCTCGTATCCGGTCAGGTAGTAGGTGAGCAACATGCCAGCCATCCCATAGATCGTATCTGGATGGTTGCTGTTGGTGTTGCGATGTGGGTTCACGAACCCGGACTCGTCGTGCTCGCTGTGCCCAAAGGCCATCCCGTCGGACCAGTAGCGGGGACTGTGCAGGTTGTGCAGGATATCGACGTCTGCCGCGTGACGGTTCAGCGCCTCGGCCAGACCAAACCAGCGCGGATCTCCGCCACGGAGCCACTGTAGCCACATCCCGTAGTCGTTGTTGTACTTGGGATTCAACGGCGCAACCTCGAAGCCCTCATAGTCGATGGGCCAGTCCCCGTAGTCGAAGATACCGTAGAAGTCAGTGCCCTCGATGGCGTCCAGCAGGCTGGGGAAGGTCTCGCCCATCTCCACGCCCACTTCACTATACGCCAACTGTCGATCGAGATACTGTTCGTGATCCGGCCAGCTCTCGAGGTCAGGCAAGGCCGTGAGCCCGAAGGCGCCACTGCCTACGTACCACTCTGGCGGGGCCTGGGCGAACAGAGGGCTACTGAAGGTCTCGCCTTGCATCCCCAGGTCAGACGGTGCAGGCAACAGAAGGATCTCGTGAGTCTTGTGTTCCCCTGCCCTCAGCGT
>DAOUEW010000126.1:0-1909 GCA_034430275.1 Anaerolineae bacterium
GGTTGAAGGCCACCTCGGACGGGACCGCCGTGAGCCTGGTCAACATGGCCACGATCATGTAGCCGAAGTAGTAGTAGCTGATGGCGAAGCCCGACAGCCAGGGGTCCAGCGGTGGGAAGTATTCGCTGCGCAGGATGGCGTTGAGGAACGCGAAGTCCATCGGCTTCTCGGTGCCGGAGATCGACGGGTTGTAGGCCCTCACCACCGCCCAGAGGCCGAAGGCCACTGCAAACAGCACCTCGTTGGCCACCAGCAAACGTAGGTTGTCTCGGAGAAACTGGACCAGACCGCCGGACGCTGCTGATCCCTCCTGGTCCCCGTCCTCGAATGTAGGAGGGCGCCTGGCCCAGGATATCCAGAGCGAGCCGCCCGCGACGACCAGGATGCAGATCAGTATGGCAACCCTGGTGTTGGCCAGCAGACCCAGGCTGCCGGACATCCAGAACAGGTAGCAGGTCAAGAGCAGGCCCAAGGACTTGGCCAGGGCGTACCCTCGATCGGGCAGATGGCGGAACAAGCGCCAGGCCAGGGGCAAGGCAGCCAATCCCAGGATCTCCACCGCCAGCCACCAACTCAGTACGTCCATCGTCCTCGCCTCCACATCCCACAACCGGGGGCGCGTGATCCGGTCGTGGCCCACGTCCCTCGGGCCGTCATCCTTCCAGCACCTGGTAGACCTTCACGCCCGGGTTCTCGTAGACCACGGCCAGCTCGCCCAGGTCGCGGAGTTGCTCGAACTTCTCCAGCCCTTCTGAAGGGTAGACCCAACGCTCCAACTGTCCCACGTAGATGTAGCTCACGTCCATCGTGGCGATCAACCGACGAGTCTCCTCCAGATCGGTGGTCTGGTAAAGCGCATTGGCGTGATCCGACCTAGGCCCCACCTGCCAGCTGTAACGCTGTTCGTTCTGGTGAGCGCCCAGCAGGGTAGGCAGACCCGTATAGCTGGCCACTCTCACGCCAAACTCGCGGTAGTAGGCCAGCGGAGCCTCGGCCACCACCGGGGTGCCCTTCACGTTCTCCAGAAACCAGTTGATAGCCTCATAGTCGTACACGAGCTGGATGCGGTTGCTGTCGTCGGGCCAGGTGTAGGACCCCACACTCATGACCGCCGAGCCATCGAGAGTGCCCAGGGCCGGCCTGGGCCCCGGAAAGCGATCGTTTACCCTCTGCCAGGTGCCCAGGAACAGGAAGATGAGGCTGGAGCCAAAGAGGAACAGAAAGGCTCCCTTCCAGGCATGGCCCAGCCACCGCCGCTGTAAGGAGGAGAAGCAGCTCCATAACGCCGGCACGCTCACGCCAGCCACCACACCGAGCAACACCCAGGCCTGGGTATAGAACTTGAAGATAGTGTTCATGCGGTAGTAGTCGCCACCCTGGAGGAAGTCCTTCAAGAAGACCAGTTCACTCCCCAGCAAGATGCCCACGGCCAGGAAGCCCATCAGAGCGACGAAGCTCTCTTCCAGCCTGGCCTCGCGCCGCACCACCAGAAAGGCGAAGAGGACTAACAGGGGCACGAGCAGGGCCAGAATCCACAGCCGGAGCACGAGGAGGGCAATGAAAGTAAACCCGGTCGCCGCCAACACCAGCAATCCCGCTACGTACCAAGGTCCCGACCTTCGCACCAGCGACTGGTGAAGGTCCAGCAGACGGGGCAGTCTCATACCCCGGCGCAAGAGCAGTCCCAGGCAACGTAGAGGCGCCTCTCGTGGTCGCTCCCAGACCACCTTCAACCCGAGCAGGCTGACCATCATGAAGAGAAAGAAGCCCCAGATGGTGAGGAAAGGCTCTAGCTGAGTGCCGCTACGCACCACTCCCAGCCCCACGTACAGGGCCTGGAAGTGGGTGAAGAACGGTAGATAGAGCACCAGACTGAGCAAGCCGACTACGCCGAACACCGCCAGTGCCA
>DAOUEW010000127.1:0-5994 GCA_034430275.1 Anaerolineae bacterium
GTGTTGGTCAGCAACTACCCGGCGGTGTACCAGACGCTGCGCAGCCTGATCAAGGTTGGCTGCCGGTTCCCGGGACCCGGCTACCGTCTCAAGGGCATCGGACGGCCGTCGGTCATCACCGAGGCCAACACCCTCCTCAAGGTCCTGGGCGTGGACAGCCTCATCTACCCCGTCCACAAGGACGAGGCTGGGGCCTACAGATTACACAGGGCCATCGTCAAGGAGATCCTGGCCTACCTGGACCAGCCTGGCAGCATCCTGTGGCTTTCCATAACGGGAAGGACTGCGGGCAACGGTCTGCTGGAGGGGGACTTGAGAACCGGCGCCGCCGTCTTCTCCACGACGAAGGGGCTCCCGCTGGTGCCTATGGGTCTGGTCACCAAAGAGGAGAAAGGCAAACCTCGGGTGGTGAAGGTGCGGTTCGGCGAACCCATAGCCCCGCCCGACATCGAGGCGTTAGGTGACTTCGAGAGAGCCGACCTGTTGATCGATTTCACCCGGTTGGCGCTCTGCCACGTGGCGCGACTCCTCCCCTCGGGGCAGCGAGGTGATTTCGAGCAGGCCGAGGAGAAGCTGGAGGAGATGGAGGCCCGACTCGCAGCGCGCCAGGTCTAGGGTCTGCTACGCCGCCGCTCTCCGAGAGAGGCTCCTGGCGGCGAAGCGCCAGGCATAGTTGATCACGGCAAAGAAACAGGGCCGTCATTCCGGTGACGGCCCTTTAGCACGCTCATACCAGGTCGATGGTGCTAGTCTCCGCCTCTCCGACGGAGGGCCTGCCCTGAGCCAAGTCGAAGGGCGGCGTAACCCGCCAGCCCGATCAGGCCGCTGCCAAGGAGGATCCAACTCCCCGGCTCTGGCACGAACTCTTCTTCTTCCACCACTGGCTCACTCACCTCGATGGTGATGGAGGCAGCCAGGTCACACGGCCCGTCCGCCGTCACCGTAGCGGTGCCGGCGGCATCGGGCACCAGCGTCACGGAAAGGACATCTCCGCTGCCGATGAATTCGTGGACCGTCGCCCCCGTCTCGTCCGAGTCGGTCAGAGTGCCATTGTCTGTGTGCAGGCTGAAGGTCGGGCTTCCATTGAGGTCCCCTGGCCCCTGGGGCAGGAACACTGTGCTGGCGCTGTCGGTGAACTGGAACTCGATCTGGACGGATTCACCCACGACTGCCGAACCCGGCGTCGCGTCGGTGGTGTAGGTGCTGATCCAGGGGGTGAAGTCGACCGGCGTGATGCCTCCTCCTCCGATCGTGTCACAGCCAGGACTCCCCGGACCCCCGGTGCAACCCCACCAGTTGCCCTCGGCGTCTGCGGCGGGCACGAGGGGTGGATCTGCGTAAAACATGAGGCCCCTGGTGCTATTGCCGCAGATGATGTTGCCGTTCACCGACGTGCTGGCAAGGTTCGGAGGCATGAGCCTGCAGATCCCGTAGCGCCCATTGCCTCGAGCGATGCAGCCCGTGATGCTGGCGGTGTTATTGTTGTCGACCTGGATGCCGTCCAAGCCGTTGTTATTCGCGGTACAGTTCTGGACGACCACGCTTCCCAGGTTCGCGGTGATCTCAATACCGAGTCCTACCGAGGGGTTGGAGTTGTTGTTGGCGGTGCAGTTGCGGACCGTGACGTCTCCGAGCGTGGTCGCGGTGATGCCGTCGCTGGCAGTCCCGTTGGCCGTCACATCCTCGACCACCACGTCTCCCCCATAGGCATAGGCGGCGATGCCCCCGAACCCCGAATTGGCGCTACAGCCCTCAACCGTCACGTCTGCGTTGGACGGCGCCATCACCATCGCGTAGATGCCCGTCTTGCCAGTCCCGTCGGCCGTGACATTCCGGACCACCACATCCCCCTGGGCCGCCGGGATGTAAACGCCGTAGCCGCTCGTCGAAGTGACCACGAAGCCGTCTATGGTCACGCCCCCGAGGTGTGGAAGGAGGCTCCAGGCGAAGGCCGAGCTGGCCCCGCCGTTCACCGTGACCGTCCCCGGCGTGGGCGAGCCGCTGCTGTCGACGGCTATGACACTGATATTGCCCGGTGTTGCCATCGTGCCCAGCTCGACGGGCCCGTAGGTCCCCGGGTACACCAGGATCACGTCGTTGGCGTTGGCGGCGTTGACCGCCGCCTGGATGGTGGTGAAGTAGCCGGCTCCTCCACTTGGCCTGACGCGCAGAGTCGCTGCCGATACCGGCATGGGGACAGAAAGCGCGACCAGTAGGGTCAGCGTGAGGGCGATAGCCAGAGTTGACGACCTGCTCGAGCCGAATCTCGTCTTGGACATTCTTCCTCCTCGTTGTCTTCTCTCCTCAGAGAGAGGCGCTGGATGCCACGTTTGCTGGCTTCGTCGTGACATCATCGGCCCGCGGATACATCGGAATTCGGGACGCGCGCTACTCAGCGGTCTCGATCCCGGGACGACTCCAATCTCGTATACATTTTACCGCTTTTTGCGGTCCCTGTCAAGGGTTTTGAGCGCGTGCGCCTGGAGACTGCGACCGCTTGTTCAGGGCGTTGAAGACTATGCTGCGGTTCGGTCGAGCGCCTCGAGGACCTCGACCATCATCGGCCCTGCGATGACCGCGCACCTCCGGGACGAGCCTCTTGTCGTGTGGTTTCTGTTCGTGTTCGGGGCGAGGTGATATGCTTCGCAGTCCTCCGAGCGCGAGCGCGGTTCCTCTTCTGCATCGCTCTACATATTGGGGCTCCCACTTCGCGAGGTGATTTCGACCAGACTGAGGAGATCGAGGCCGGACTCGCAGCGCGCCAGTATTGGCATGGTCCGGGTCGTTGCCTGCCACCGAAACGCCAGGCGTAGCTGATCGCGGGCAAGAAACAGGGCCGTCACCGAAGCGACGGCCCTTTAGCACGCTCACACCAGGTCGATGGTGCTAGTCTCTGCCTCTCCGGCGGAGGGCCTGCCCTGAGTGAACTCGTAGGATGGCATACCCGCCCACGGCCAGAGGGCTACTCCCCTGCGACACGGTGGTCGCCGACCGTGGAAAGCTCTCCCACCCTAGCGCCTCACAGTCCTCTGCTCACGCCGGAACACTATGCTATAATGGAAGTTGTTAGTCTACCGTCACTCATGTGATGAGATTGTACTGAGGAGCGACGAGCAGTGGGCGGCGAGAGACCGAGAAGGAGTGCACCCCCCTCATGGAGGGGCGGCCTGGCCGCCAATGGACTCGTCCCTCGTGTCAGGTACTCGGTGGCCGGGAAGGTAGTCCGCGTCTCGGCTTGCACGGTTGGGTGTGCGATGCTCACGAGTGATCTCGCGGGAGGGAGCCAATGCTGACAGGGGTTCATCTTCTGCTCACCTACGCCTGCAACTTCGAGTGCGACCACTGCTTTCTGTACTGCGGCCCCCAAGCTGAGGGTACGTTCGCGCTCGGACAGTTGGAGGCCGTCCTCGACCACGTGGAGAGGATTGGCTCGGTGGAGATCGTCTACTTCGAGGGTGGTGAGCCGTTTCTCTATTATCCCCTGATGGTGCAAGGTATCAGGATGGCCAGAGAGCGTGGGTTCGAGGTTGGCATAGTCACCAACTGCTACTGGGCCACGACGGAAGAGGATGCTCTACTCTGGCTGGAGCCTCTGGCTTCCTTGGGAATTGCGGACTTCAGCGTCAGCGACGACGAGTTCCACCACGGCTCCGAAGCAGACAACCCCGCGAAGCGCGCTGTGCGAGCCGCCAGGCGGCTGGGTATCCCGACCGATGCCATCTCTATCGACCAGCCGACCGTGGGGGTGGGCATAGAGAAAGGGCAAGAGAGGGGTCGGCCTGTGATCGGCGGTGGCGCGATGTTCCGAGGCAGGGCGGCGGACAAGCTGGTGGAGGGACTGCCCACGAGGCCTTGGAGGGAGCTGACCGAGTGCCCATACGAGGATCTGCGCGACCCCGGAAGGGTTCATCTCGATCCCTATGGGCACGTGTTTCTGTGCCAGGGGCTGAGCATGGGCAACATGTCGCTGAGGCCGCTGCCCGAGCTCCTGGAGGAGTATGATGCCGAGTCGCATCCTATCTGCGGGCCTCTGCTGGAGGGAGGACCTGCCCTGCTAGCCGACCGATACGGTGTCGAACCCGAGGAAGAGTACGTGGATGAGTGTCACTTGTGCTATTCGACCCGCCTGGCGCTGCTGGAGAGATTCCCCCAGTACCTGGCCCCAAGACAGGTCTACGGGCTGGACTGAAGAAGCTATCGCAGATGCCCATCGTTGCCTTCTATCTGTTGCATCTCCCGCGACTCGGATGAAATGTGTCGTCGACTAGGAAAGGAGAGCGATGTCCAACGAGGACAGGGGACCTTATTTCGTGGAGCTCAGCCAGGCGCCGACGATGGTGCAGATGCCCGGGCTGGAGACGACCATTCTCACCGGTCAACACGGCGAGCAGATGATGATGGTCCTTAACGCCACGCTGCCTGGCCGCGAGGTGGCAACCCATTCCCATCCGCACGAGCAGATCGGCATGGTGTACAGCGGCAAGGCCAGGCTGACCATAGGGGGTGAGGAGCGCCTGGTGCAGAAGGGCGACTTCTACTGTATCCCATCTGGAGTGCCCCACAGCGACGTCTGTGTCGGCGACGAGCCCTTCGTGATGCTCGACGTATTCTATCCCTCCAGGGAGGACTTCCTGGCCAAGTTGGCCGAGAGCGAACGATCGTAGAGGACGGTGCGCAGCGCTGGCAGCCAGTCACAGTGAGAGAATCTGTGCGGGCCTGTCCACGAGGGTGTTGGGGAGCATAGTCCAAGAGTGACATGAGCGAGGGAAACTTGGTTGGCCAAGTACGACCGGTGTATCGGGATCGCAACTTGTACGTGGTCTTCGGTGTCAGCCTGATGGGGGTCTTGGGCGTCTCCAGTGTGACGCCGGCATTCCCGGCGATCATGGAAGCGCTGGGCATTTCTCCCCAGGCCGTGGGGTCTCTGATCACTGCATTCACCCTGCCTGGGGTGCTGCTGACACCGCTGCTAGGCGTGCTCTCGGATCAGTTCGGGAGGAAGAGGATTCTGGTTCCAGCGCTGCTGGTCTTTGCGGGTGCCGGGGCCGCCTGCGCCTTGGCCCGCGATTTTCAATTGCTGCTGGTCCTGCGCTTCCTCCAGGGGGCGGGCGCGGCGGGACTGGGTGCGCTCAATCTGACCATCCTGGGGGATCTCTACGTAGGCACGGAGCGCACCGAGGCCATGGGATGCAACTCCAGCATTCTGAGCACTGGCACCGCTGGGTATCCGGCCATCGGTGGAGCGCTGGCTATGCTGGGATGGTACTGTCCGTTTCTTCTGCCTCTGGCGGCCATCCCCGTGGCCATGGCCGTAGTCTTCTGGTTGGACAACCCCGAGCCCACGAATTCTCAGGGGTTGAGGGAGTACCTGAGCGATGCCTGGACTGTCATCTGCACCCGCCAGGTGTTCGCACTGTTCGTCGTGGGCATCATCGCCTTCATCATTCTCTACGGGTCCTACCTGACCTATCTCCCTCTGCTGATCGAGGCTTCGTTCTCGCTATCTCCTTTTGCCATCGGCGCAATCATATCCATCTCGTCTGTGGCGGCCGCCCTGACGTCATCCCAGTTGGCTCGGCTGGCCAGACTGTGTTCGGAGAGAGTGCTCCTCGGCATAGCCGGCGTTCTATACGTCGTGGCCCTGCTCATGATGCCGGCGATTCCCAATCCTTGGCTGCTCGCCATACCGACCACTCTGTATGGGATCGCAGGAGGCATCACCATGCCCAGCCTGATCACTCTGCTGTCAGCGCTGGCGCCCATGGAACAGCGGGGCGTTTTGATGTCGGTCAACGGCATGATCTTTCGATTCGGCCAGACCCTGGGCCCGGTGGTGATGGGCGTGCTCTACGGCATAGCTGGAATGGGAGGAGTGTTCTATGGTGGAGCGTTCTGCGCGCTGGCTATGCTCGCCGTGGTGGTGGTCTTCATGAGGTGAGGTCCGGCTTTCCTGTCCGCAACGAAGCGTGTACAATTGGCGTGAGGCAGGACGGA
>DAOUEW010000128.1:0-4912 GCA_034430275.1 Anaerolineae bacterium
TCCGTCCTCGTGCGCAAGCTCCAAACCCGGGGCTGGAGGGTGCGGGTGCTGGACCGGTTGCTCTACGGCGACGAGGCCCTGGCCGAGTTGTACGGCCGGCCCGGCTTCGAGCTGATCCAGGGCGACTTCCGCAACGTGGAAGCGGTGGTCCGGGCGGTGCGGGGTATGGGCGCCATCGTGCACCTGGGTGCCGTGGTGGGCGACCCGGCCTGCGCCTTGGACGAAGAGTTCACCTTCGAGGTTAACCTGGCCGCCACCAGGATGATCGCCGAAGCCGGCAAGGGGTACGGCATCCGCAGGTTTTTATTCGCCTCGTCGTGCAGCGTCTACGGCGCCAGCGACGAGCTTCTGGACGAGCGCTCCCGGACCGCTCCACTGTCTCTATACGCCAGGACCAAGATCGAGTCGGAGCGGCTGCTCCTCTCCGGCAAGTCGGACAGCTTCTCGCCGGTGATACTCCGCTTCGCCACCGTGTGCGGGATGTCCCACCGGCCCCGCTTCGACCTGGTGGTCAACCTCCTGGCCGCGCGTGCCGTGGTGGACGGGGAGATCACCATCTTCGGCGGGGAGCAGTGGCGCCCCTTCGTGCACGTCAACGACGTGGCCGATGCCATTCTGTCGTGTCTGGAAGCGCCCCTGGAGTTGGTGAGCGCCGAGGTCTTCAACGTAGGCTCGGAGCGAGGGAACCTCAGGCTCCGGGAGCTGGGAGACCTGGTCCAGGGGATGGTGCCCGGCGTGGAGGTCTCTGTGGAGCGGAGCGCCGAGGACCAGCGCAACTACCGCGTCTCCTTCGAGAAGATCCACCGCGTGCTGGGCTTCGAGGCCCGCAAAACGGTGCTGGACGCTGTGCAAGAGATCGTGCAGGCGGTGGAGAGCGGGCGGATCGCCAACTACCGCCGCCCGGAGTACAGCAACGTCAAGTGGCTCACCGAGAACGGCGAGACGGCCATCACCCTGGTGCCCAACATCTACTCCGTGGTCATGAGGATGCCCGAGGGCCTGTCGGCCAGCCGTTAGCCCTCGTCTTCGAGGCTATCCGTACCCCATCGAAGATCCCCGGGGCCGGAGGAGGAGTATCCAAAGATGAGCAAGATCGTGGAATGCGTGCCTAACTTCAGCGAGGGGCGGCGAAAGGAGGTCGTGGAGCAGATCGAGGCGGCCGTTGCCTCCGTGCCCGGCGTGAAGCTCCTGGATTTGGAGATGGACGCCGACCACAACCGCTCCGTGCTCACCTTCGCCGGGAGGCCGGAGGCGGTGGAGGAGGCCGCGTTCGAGGCCATAGAGCGGGCCGCTGCGCTCATCGACATGGACCAGCATGAGGGGGAGCACCCCCGTCTCGGCGCCACCGACGTGGTGCCCTTCGTGCCCATCTCCGGGGTCTCCATGGAGGAGTGTGTGGAGATAGCCCGTCGCCTGGGGGAGAGGGTGGGCAGGGAGTTGAACATCCCCGTCTACCTCTACGAGAAGGCGGCCACCCGACCGGAGAGAATCAACCTGGCTCACGTGCGGCGGGGCGAGTACGAACTCCTCAAGAAGGAGATCGGCAGTAACCCCGACCGGGAGCCCGACTTCGGGCCTCACAAGGTGGGCAAGGCGGGGGCCACGATCATCGGGGCGCGGGAGCCCCTCATCGCCTACAACGTCTACCTGGACACGGACGAGCTGGAGGTGGCCCAGGCCATCGCCCGCGCGATACGTTTCTCCTCCGGAGGGCTGCGCTTCGTCAAGGCGCTGGGTTTGTTCATCGAGCAGCGCGGCCTGGTGCAGGTCTCCATGAACCTCACCGACTACCGGCGCACCCCCGTACATCGGGTGGTGGAGCAAATCAGGAGGGAGGCCCAGCGCTACGGCATCAGCGTAATCTCCAGCGAGCTGGTGGGCCTTATCCCCCGGCAGGCCCTTTTGGACGCCGCCGGCTACTACCTCCAGATCGAGGACTTCAAGCCGGAGAAGATTCTGGAGAGCCATCTGGAGGAGCCGGAGGCCACTCCCGAGGCCTTTCTCGATGCCCTGGCGGACGCGACGCCCACCCCTGGAGGAGGCAGCGTGGCGGCCCTGGCCGGGGCGCTGGCTGCGGCGCTGGCTTGCATGGTGTGTCGCCTCTCCCTCAACAAGAAGCTCGAAAAGGCGACAGAGCGAGACCTCGGAGATATGCTGGAGCGCATGGAGACCCTGAGGTCCGAGCTCACGACGCTCGTGGAAGATGACGCCTCGGCCTACCAGGGGGTCCTCGAGGCCTACAGGAAGCCCAAGGCTTCGTCCCAAGAGAAGAAAGAACGCTCGGCGGCCATCCAGCAGGCGCTGGAGGAGGCGGCCCGAGTGCCCTTGTTGGTAGCCCAAGGGGCGGTGGACGTTCTGGACCTGCTGCCCGACCTGCTGGAAAAGGGTCTGCCTGGCGCCGCCAGCGACGTGGGGGTGGCGGCCTACGTGGCCCGGGCCGCGGTGCAGGGCGCCGCTCTCAACGTGAGGACCAACCTCTCTTCGCTGGAGGAAGAAGCTGTCGTCAAGAGCCTCCAGGAGGAGTTGGCGGCCCTCGAGGTCCGCGCCTCGAAGCTTCTGGAAACCGTAGAGCGAGGGCTGGCCCCGAGGATATGAGACCTCCACGAGGCAGAAGTTGAGGCGGAAGTTGGGCGGTCTGGTCCTGGGGCTGATCCTGCTCGCCTTGGCTGGCTTCCTGGTCACCTACAGGACCGTCGACCAGCAAAGTTGCCGCGACGAAGCGCGCCCGGCCGACGTGATCCTCGTGCTGGGCTCGGCGGTGTGGCCCAACGAGCAGCCCAGCCACTCCCTCAGGGCCAGGACGGAGAGGGCCATCGAGCTGTACCACGAGGGGTATGCGGCCCACCTGATACTCTCCGGCGGGCTGGGCCGTTGGCCGCCGGAGGAGGCGGAGGTGATGCGCCGTTTGGCGGAGGCGGCCGGCGTGCCTCAGGAGGTCTTGATCCTGGACCTGGAGGCTCATTCCACCTGGGAGAGCATCGCCAGGGCCCGGGAGATTTTGGACCAGGAAGGATGGGAGACGGCTATCGTGGTCAGCGATCCCTTCCACATGACCCGCTCCCTGCTCATGGCCAGGGACGCCGGTATCGTGGGCTACGGTGCCCCGGCGCTGGACAGCCCCACGTACACCATCCCCAGCAGAAGGGTCTTCTACACCTCCCGCGAGGTGTTGGCTGTGTGGTGGTATCTTCTTTCGCGTCTGTGGCAGCCAGGATAAGGAGGTAAGCACCGCCATGAGTATGAAGCACTACTTCGTCAAGGAAGGCCGCCTGCGCCCCACCTGGAGGGTGATCTCCTACGTCGTAGCGATGGTGGCGGGCCTGTTTGGCATCCAGATACCCATCGGCGTCGTTCTGGCCGTGGCGTTAGTGTTGGGCGCCGTGGACCCGAGCAGCCTTCTGCAATTGCAGTACTCCCTCCCCTTCCTGGCGCTCAATACAGTGGTCAGCCTCGTCGTGATTCTTCCTCTCACCTATCTGTACCGCCGCTTCGTGGACGGGCAATCCGTGCGCAGTCTGGGCTTCGAAAGAGGCCAGGGGTGGGCCAAGCACGTCGCGGCCGGGCTGCTCCTGGGCGCCGCGCTGATGGGGCTGATCTTCCTGGTGGAATGGGGGGCCGGCTGGCTGACGGTGGAGGGGTTCGCCTGGCAGGTGCAGTCGCCCATCCTGGTGCTGGTCACGCTGCTGGCCTATCTGCTCCTCAACGCCGCTGTCGCTCTGTACGAGGAGTTGGCCTTCCGGGGTTACATCCTGCAGAATCTATCAGCCGACTGGGGCATGGTAGCCGCACTGGTGGCCTCTTCTCTGCTCTTTGGCATCTTCCACGGCCTCAATCCCAATGCCACCCTGCTGGCCCTGGCTAACATCTTCCTGGCCGGCGTGCTCCTGGCCGCCTGCTACCTGGCCACGCGCAGCCTGTGGCTGGCTATGGGCTTCCACTTCTCCTGGAACTTCGTGCAGGGCCCTTTGCTCTCCTTCCCCCTCAGCGGGCTGGAGACGCCGGGCCTGCTGGTTTCCACCACGCAGGGGAACCCGCTGATCACCGGCGGAGCCTTCGGCCCGGAGGGAGGGTTGCTGGGCACCGGGGTGATGGTGCTGGGACTCCTTCTCCTGTGGGCGTGGAAGCGGAGACAAAGGTAGAGAGATATGAAGTGGCGAAGCTTGACCCTACTCCTGCTGTTGAGCCTGGCCCTCTCTTCGTGCCGGGCGATCCCTACCGCCCAGCCCGAGCCAAACCCGACGGAGCCGGCCGCGGCCCCACCCGCAGTATCACCGGCTCCTACCCAAACGCCGACACCGCTCCGTCAGGACCCTCAAAGCGCCCTCTCCCTCGACAGCCTGATGGGGTACGTGGAGGCTCTGTCCGCCATCCAGCCCTACTCCGGCTGGCGCAACTCCGCCACCAGCGGGGAACTGGAGGCGGTGGAGTACGTCGCGGACGTGCTGGAGTCCTTCACCAACCTCTCGGAGCTGGGCATGACCGTGGAACAGGAGGAGTTCCACGTCTATATGGCCACGGAGGTGTGGCAGGCGGGCCTGTCTGTGCAGATCGACGGAGAGGTCCATCAGGTCCCCGTCAATGCGCCCCGAGGGCATCGCGACGACGCGGCTCTGGCCGCCAGCTTCGATTCCGACGGCCGGCTTGGCGATCAGGAATCCAACCCCCTGGAGGTCTTTGGCCCGGTCCTCATCCTGGACGATGCAGTAGAGATCCGCTCCCTGGCGGCGAACGATGCTCAGGGGAAGATCGTGTTCCTGGACTACGCCCTGGTGGACAGGAGCATCGTGCACAACGCGGAGGCCCAGAGCAGGGCGGCGCAGATCATCGAGGCTCGCCCGCGAGCCCTGGTGCTGGTAACCAGGTGGTCATCCGCCGTGGGCGAGAGCCACGGCTCCTTCGCCTACGAGGGTGG
>DAOUEW010000129.1:0-1682 GCA_034430275.1 Anaerolineae bacterium
CTCTCCTCCGGTGGTGGAGTTTACAGCCGATCCAGAGCACATCGTGGGGGGTCAGTGTTCGACCCTGAGCTGGTCCGTGGATAACGCGGAGATAGTGGCCCTCGACGGCGAAGGCGTGCGTCCAGACGATGCCAGATACCTTTGTCCGTCGCAGACCCACACCTACGAACTCACAGTGCTCAACGGAGCGGGCGAATACTCGTACGAATTGACCATCGAGGTGACGCAGCCCACAGCCACCCCTCGACCGACATCGACTCCAACTGCCACCAGATCACCCACTCCTGGGACAACCTCTGCCCCGCCGCCATCACCCACATCGACGGCCGTGCCAGTTGAGCCCACTCCAGCGCCAGCAACAGCGAGCCCAATCGCTACGGGCACGCCCATGCCAACGGTGGTGGCGATGGCACCTGCCGCCACACCCACTGCTGGCACAGGAGAGCAAGACAACGCCGCTGAGTCCGGCGAGGTCGCCACGGCCCAGCCCACAAACCCGGCGACGGCATCGTCCGACCCGACACAGCAGGAGATGGTGGGCCTGGACAGGCTCTTGCTCCTGCTGGGAGTAGGTGCCGGTACGCTAGGCTTTGGCACTCTAGCCTTCGTAGCCATCGCGGTACTGTTGGTCGCTATCTACGTCCGAGCCAGGGCGCAGTTCTAGAAAGGCCAACCTTTTGGGCGGAACCGCATGTATCACACCGTGACCTGGATGCTCTGGCTCCTCGCCGCATTGCTCCCCGCCATGCTGACGAGGAACCCTCTGTACCTTGTCACCCTCTTGTTGGCCGTGGCGGTCGCCTACAACACCATCGGAAGGCTGTCGCCAATGGCATCTAGCTGGGGTGTTTTCCTAAAGGCCGGCCTTCTTCTGGCGACGCTCAGCGTGCTGTTCAACGTGCTCACGGTCCACTACGGCGACACCGTGATGTTCGAGCTGCCGCGCCTCAAGCTGCACCTGGGGAGCCTGACCATCCTGGACCTGGGGGGTCAGACCACCCTGGAATCCTTGACCTACGGACTGGCGAGCGGATTGAGCCTGGTGGCGATCCTGCTCATCTTCGCCACTTTTAACGTGCTGGTCGATCACCACAAGCTGCTGCGGCGCACACCCGCCTTCCTCTATCAGACCGGCATGATCACCTCTATCGCCGTCGCCTTCGTACCCCAGATGGTGTCCAGCCTGCAAGAGATCAGGGAAGCTCAGGCCATCCGGGGACACCGCTTTCGAGGCATACGTGATCTGCTGCCTCTCTTCCTGCCCCTGCTCACGACCGGGCTGGAGAGAGCCATCCAGTTGGCCGAATCCATGGAAGCTCGCGGTTTCGGTAGCCTCTCCGCCCCTCGCCGCAAGGGCCGACAGACGCTACAGAGGGTGCTCATAGCTACAGCCCTCTTCGGTCTCTTGGCTGCCGCCTTCGTTCGTAGCTACTACTCCAGTGCCCCTTGGGCTGGTGTGCTCCTGGCCCTGGGCAGTGCGGCGCTCCTCGTAGGCACGCTGATAGCCATAGGCCGCGGCGTCAAGCGCAGCCGATACCATCGAGAGCTCTGGCGACGTCGCGATACAATGGTCAGCACGGCTTGCACTCTCTCGTGCTCCATCACCGCTGGCTTCTGGCTGCGCGATCCGAACGCGTTGCTCTTCTATCCCTACCCGCGGTTCTCGCTGCCGGGCTTCAACC
>DAOUEW010000130.1:0-53904 GCA_034430275.1 Anaerolineae bacterium
GGTTCCATGTGCACCAGCTCCCAGCCCTCAGCACCCAGTTGGTCCAGCTCCGGGATCATCGACTCGGGGGCATACTTGGAGGGCTGCCAGTCGGGCCACCTCCCCTCGAGGAAGTCGCGCTGTCTCTCTGCATCGGCGTACAGGAAAGTCGTGTGATACTCCCACCTCTCAGCCATTATTCCTCCCTCAGCCCCAGATAGCATAGCGACGCCCACGTGCCGATACCGTCACCTGGGCGCGGGATCCGTACTCGTCAGTCGGGCAGATCGTCGAGGACCTGCTTCATGCTCCGCCGATACTCCCGAAAGGCCTCCCGCCCCTCATCGGTGAGGTGAAGCATGGTGTGGGGCTTCTTGCCCTTGAACTCCTTCTCGATCTCCACGTAGCCGGCCTCCTCCAGCTTGGTGAGGTGGGACGACAGGTTGCCCCAGGTCAGCCCCGTCTGGTTCATCAAGAAAGTGAAGTCCGCGCTCTCCACGACGTAGAGCAGCGCCAGAACCATGAGGCGAGCAGGTTCGTGGACCAGGCGGTCGATGTCGCCGATGGTAGGCAGCGTTTCGCTGCCCGCTTCACTCTTCGACATCTGACATCCCCCTTCTCGAGGGACCCTCTACTGGCAGAGGATAGCGCCGGAGGAAGCGCACGAAGAGGACTACCCCGATCAGCACCGGGATACCGCCTGCGGTGCCGAAGGTGATAGCCATGCTGAGGGTTCCGGTCAGGGCCGTGTTATGGGCCAGCAATATGCCCAGTGGAAACGGCAGTGCGTACAACACCCCGTAGAAGTAGAAGCGGGTGACGTCCATGAAGTAGGCCGCCACACCGAACACGACCACACACTGTACGGCCCACACGTACGCGGGGATAGGCAGCTCGGCCAGCAGATAGGGTAGCCTGCCGCTCCAGGCCCCGAGTCCCCAGAGAAACATCAGGACACCCATGAGGACGGAGAGGAAGAGCACCACCCGCACTCTCCTCAGCCTGCTCTTGCGCTGCGGTCCAAACTCGACCAGGCCCATACGGGGAGTGGTGACATACTTCTTCCCGGCCCAGAAGAGCGCCAGGACAGCGCACACGAAAGCAGTCAGGGCCACCATGCTCCATAGCGGAGGTATCCCACTTCCACCCAGCAGCGTGCCGCCCCCCATGTTCAAGAGCAGAAGACCCAGGAAGATGTCCCACAGGCCATCCTGGAAGGTGGACCTGAAGGCCTTGCGCTCCAGTTGCTGCAAATCCATGTTCGTCGTCATCTAGTCGCTCCTTCGTTGTTCTTTTCAGTTCTGTCATACGGAATACTTTGCTATGCAAAGCACTCTCCATTATAGACAGAATGACGCGGATGTCAAGTCGCCCCTGACCACAACAGCACCCGCATAATCCCCCTGGCTCTGTCTTGCTCACAGAAGCGATGTCTTGCTCATTCTTTCTCGACGAGTCGCTCCTGCCCAACGCGGCCTCCTACCGCACCCGCTGCCTTGGCCCTGCGGGGCAACGCCCGCAGGCACTCATGCCCCACACGGTTCGCCGGAGTACCTGGGGCGCGATCACCGCACTTGGTAGGTGGGAGAAGGGAGCGAGTTGTGTTACAATGCTTGCACCTGTGACGGAAAATGAGGGCCAGGGGGAGCGCCATGGGCCACTTCTTTCTCCGCATCACCAGGCATCTGCTGCCCGTCGCCCTGGGCCTGTCCCTGGTGCTCTCCGCATGCAGCGAGTCCCTCCCCTTCTCTCTGTTCGAGGATACACCCACCGCCACCTTGACTCCTCTGCCCACGTCAACCACGGTCGTGTCTCCGACCATCACGCCGATTCCCGTGACCACACCCATACCCGTTCTGCCCGCCGACCAGGCGCTGGAGGCTGGCCAACGCCATCAACTGAACGGCGATTACGAGGCCGCCATCGCCGCCTTCCAGAGTATCCTCTCCAGCCATCCGGACAGCTCTGAGGCACGGGAGGCGCTCTACCACCTGGGCGACGTGTACCTGCTGGACCACAACTACTCCGAGGCCATGGAGGCCCTCTCGTTGTTCAGGGAGCGGTACCCCGACGACGAGCGCTACGCCTTCGCCAACTTCCGGCTGGCCACGGCCTACGAGAATCTGGGCTGGTGGGACGAGGCCATCGTGGCCTACCAGGAGTACGGAGACCAGAGAATCATCCTCTCGGACTACGTCCACCTCAACGTGGGCTACGCGCTGATAGAGCTGGAGCGGTACGAGGAGGCCAGGGGGGAGTTCGCGCAAGTGCTGGATCTCGAGCCGCCCGCTACGCTGGAGCAGCAGGCTCTCCGCAACATGGCCTTGGCCTCGCGTTATCTCGACGAGTATGAGCGGGCCATCGCCTACTATGGTCAGCTCCTGGACCTGGCCCAGGAGGACGGTACCCGCGCCGAGACCCTCTTCCAGATGGCGGTCACCTACCAGGAGTGGGAGAATCCGGACCGGGCGGCGCAGGTGTTTACACAACTGGCCCAGACCTATCCCTCCACCTACCGCGCCTATCAGGCCCTGGAGCAGCTCGACGCCATGGAGGTCTCGGGGGTCAACGACTTCCAGCGGGGGCTGATCTACTACTACAACGGCCTCTACGATCCGGCGGTGCTGGCCTTCTACGACTACATAGAGAACGTAGAAGATACAGCCGAGGCCCACTATTATGCCGCCCTGGCCTACCGGGCATACTACGCCTACTACCTGAGCATCGACGAGCTGCAGACCATCATCGACCACTTCCCCAACAGCGACCTGGTGGGGCAAGCCTGGTGGGAGATAGCCAGGTCCTGGGTCCTCATCGGCAACAACGAAATGGCCATGGGCGTCTACACGCAGTTCTTCGCCTCCAGGCCTCAGGATCCTCTTGCCGACGATGCTCAGTGGAAGGTAGCTAGCCTCTTAGAGGACGAAGGGGAGTTCGAGCAAGCCATCGCTGCCTACACTGGCCTGGCGGAGACTCTTCCCGCAGGGGAGTATGCAGCCCCGTCGCTGTTCCGCGCCGGCCTGGCCTATTACCGCCTCGCTCGATACGACGAGGCGTACCGGACGTGGGAGAGACTGCTGGAGGACTACCCACAGTCCGAGATGCGTTCGCGAACGCTGTACTGGCTGGGAAAGAGCCATCTGGAGCAGGGAGACCAGGAGGGAGCTGTCGCGTATCTCAACGAGCTGGTCGTCGACGAGGCCGGGGCCTACTACGGTCTGCGAGCGGTGGATCTGTTGCGCGCCGCTCCGGCACAGAGCCCTTCCAACGTCTACGCCCTCGATCTGTACGACATGGCGGACGAAGCTCAGCGCCTGGAGCTAGAACAGTGGCTGGTGAGCTGGGCCGGCCAGCAGGAAGGGCAGCAGTTCTCCGATCTATCCCCCAGGGTCACTAATGACCTAGCCTACCAGAGAGGTCTGGAGCTACTGCACGTGGGACAGCGGGACAGCGCCAAGGCACGTTTCAGGGAGGTGCGCACCCGGTTCCAGGACGATCCAGTAGCTCTCTATCAGTTGGCCCTCTTCTTCCAGAGGGAGAGTTTCTACGACCAGTCCATCGCCTGTGCTCAGCGTATCCTCAACCTGTCGCCTCAGGACTCCCTGTACGACGTCCCTCGCCTGCTCCAGAAGCTTCACTACCCGGTCTACTTCGCTGACCTCATCGTGCCCCAGGCCCAGAAGAGAGGGTTGGAGCCTCTCGTGTTCTGCGCCCTGATCTGGCAAGAGAGCTGGTACGATCCCAGCGCCACCTCGTCCTACCCGGCGCGAGGGCTCACGCAGTTCATCGAGCCCACGGCCGACTGGGTGGCCGAGGAGTTGGGTCTCACAGAGTTCTCCCAGACGGACCTCTTCCGCCCCGTGGTCGCGGTGGAGTTCGGCGGCTGGTACCTGGAGTGGATTACGGACTACGAGGACGGAGAGCTGTTCCGCGTGCTGGCCCACTACAACGCTGGGCCGGGAAACGTGGCTCGCTGGCGCCGTGACGGGGAGGTGACGGACATCGATCTCTTCGTGGAGGAGGTGGACTTCGAGCAGACGGAGACCTTCATCCACCGCATCTACCAGCACTACTGGACGTACAGGAACGCGTACTACGGCTCCCAGTGAGCCTACCCCGACCCATCCCGCCGCGGCGCACTCGACCGGCGTAAGTGCGCGTCAGCTGGGAGCCGACGATTGATCGCCCTCCCGCTCCAGCTCCGTGAGGATCTCTTCAAGCGAGCTAGCCTCAGTGATCCGTGTCTCCACCCCTGCGTCGGCCAGCACGTAGGACGGTCCCTTGCCCTCCAGGTCCTCCTTCAGAAAAAGGACATCCACTCCCCGATCGACCAGCATCCTGGCCACCTCAAGACCCTTCTGTTTTTCCAGTGTCTGGTGGGGGTTGGCCACGATCTCCTGGCGCAGCAAGGCCCCGCCCTCAGCACCCAGCTCCACGAGGGCGAAATACGACGCCTTGCCCAGATGGTCGCTGACCGTGCCTCTGTAGTCTTGCAGGGGCACGCCGTAGGTCAGGCTCGTCTTGCTCTGAGGTTCATAGTGGATCACAACCCTCTCTACATTGCTGACGCCGTCCCTTATCGCTTGCTCCAGTTGCTCGCTCAAGTGGTGGGCCTTTTGCAGATCGCTGGTACGGACCACGATGTCTGCCTGAAGGAAGCGATACCTCCCCGAGTTGCGGCCCACGACGGACTTGACCTCGGCCACTCCAGGGGCCGATTCGAGGATCTCTCTCACTTGACCCAGAGTCTCAGCATCGAGAGAGGCATCCAACAGCACCTTCATGCCGTCCAACATCAGGTCCCAGCCAGACTTGGCGATAAAGGGCACGATCAGCAAGGCTCCGAACCGGTCGATGGACAATCCCAAAGCGCTGGCCACCACCGAGACGAAGACGATGAGTGACGACAGCACATCGGTCTGGTAGTGTCTAGCCTCGGCCATCAAGCTGGGCGAGTTCGCCGCCCGCCCGACCCTCAGTTCGTAACGGCTCCACAACAGAGGTACGATCACGGTCAAGCCAACGCCCACCAGTGCCCACCACTGGACGCTGACGGGCCCTGCTGCTCCTACGATGGCCTCCTTGGCGATCTCGTACCCCGCCACGAAGATGAGTAGGGCGATGACGATGGAGACCACGTTCTCCACCTTGTACAGTCCGAAGGGGAAGGTCTTCGTCTTGCGCTTGGAGATCACCAGACCCACCAAAACCACAACGGAGCCGATGATGTCCACCGCGGAGTCAGTGGCGCTGGCCGCCAGGGCCAGGCTGCCCGACAGGGCAGCCAGCCCTAGCTTCAGGACAACCAAGCCGCTATTGATGACGAGAGAGTAAACCCCCATCCTCTCCAGCGTGTGATCCACTTGGGTTATCCTCTGACCATCTTGGTGCCGCACTTCGGACAGGGTATTTGGTAGCACGGTTGGCCTATCGCATGGGCAACGGTGTGTCCGCACGACGGGCATCTGCACGTGCCGCCCGGGCCAGCGCCCGGACTCGTGCCGCCCAAACGCCCGCGACCGGTGCCCCGCCCAGCGCCTCTACCGGTACCAGGTCCCTGACCTCTCGGCCCCGTACCATCTCCTCTTGGCATCTAGCTCACCTCCTTCAGTACCTGATAACGAGGGATAGCTCTTATCCGCACTTGATAATCCGCATACTGTCTCCAGGTCCAGCTAGTCATCTACGCCCGGACGACGTCATAGTAAGCAACCTGACGCCTGGCCCTTTGACCTGACGAAAGGTCGCACCCTGGCTGATCAGTGTCAATACAAGGTCGGTGTTTACCACCAAGGTTCCGGAAAGGACATCCACTCCATAGTCGAATAGCACGGGTGAAAGGGGAGTACTGCCTCCCAGGATCATGACTGAGCTCTCAGGCCGGCAAAGGGCCAGCAGATGATCCAGAGTGTGATTGATCAGTGCTGTGCCAGTGATAGCCACTATGTCGGCTTGCGGCAGAATGTTGCTCGCCTCCTCCGCCAGCAGTTCGCCCTCGCTGGGATGCCGCTCCAACACCCAGAGCTCTCCTACCTCTTCGCGCAACCTGGGGATGAACGGGAAGCTGCCGACGACAGCAACCCGCTTTCCCTGGCCCCGCTCGGCCAGCCAGTCCGCAGCATTCAGCTCCACGCACCGCTCTTCGTCCACGTCCATCAGCGAATTGATGGCCGCCAAGCCGATAGCGGCCTCCAGCAACACATCCGACGTGGCATACTGGGCCAACTCCAAAGCGGAGCGCTCGTGCAGAGTACCCACACCGCGTACCGACTCATGTCCGTGGGGATGCTGCTCGTAGTGGATCGACGAAGCCAGGCCGCAACCCCTGCTCACCACCGCCGTCCAGTGGACGCAGGTGCGCACCTCTCGCACCGCCGCATCCCTTTCCAAAGACGCCAACAGGTCATCCAGCACACTCATTACGATCTACCTCTCCGCCCGCTTCGTTTGTTATATGCTTCGAGGAATCGGTCCAGGGTGTTCCTCATCTCACCCAACTCACCCGCCCAGTTCTCGAGATACTCCTCCCCCTGCGGGGTGATGCGGTACACACGGCGCGAGGGTCCCGACTCCTGCGTGTCCCATCGCGACGTCACCCAGTCCCACTCTTCCATCTCTCGCAGGCCCCGGTAGACCACGCTGGGATTGAGCGAATCGTCAGCCAGGCCCGACTGCTTCAAGGCCTCCATCAACGCGTAGCCGTGGCTTTCTCCCCTCTGTAGCAGCAGGAGCAGGGACGACTGCACGAAACTCTTGGTCCGTCTGGCCAAGGTACCGCCTCCTCGGCCTCCCCGTCTGCGTCTCCCACCCCTGGCCATGCCGCTCCACCGTCTTGCTCAGTTACTGAACCCTGAGATATATGCTACTAGCATATATAGTATAACGGAATTTATCTCCCTTGTCAAGTAGTGTGCCTCCGATGCGTCCCACAGAGTCCCGGAGAGTCCAGGCACATCGGGGGCCGCCCGATTCTGCACCGCTGCGGCTAAGATGAGTAGACCGAACAGGGTAGAGAATGAGCAGTCCACCACCCACGAGGTAGTCTGCAGACACCCTGTTGCTGCGGTTGACACTCGCCTCGAAGCACAGTATACTTAGTGCACCCGCCACTAGATATGGCACGACGGCTTGCTCGACCCCACTAGACTTGGGGAGTCGATGGTAAAAGGAGGAGTGTTGTGAAACTCAGTTGCCTGCAAGAGAACCTGGCGAAGGGCATCTCCGTTGTCGGCCGGGTGGTAAGCACTCGCGCCGTCCTGCCAGTGCTGAGCAACATCCTGCTGGCCACCGAGGAAGGCCGATTGAAGCTGGCAGCGACTGACCTCTCCACCAGCATCACTTGCTGGATCGGGGCCAAGGTCGAGGAGGATGGCGAGATCACCATCCCTGCACGGTTGCTGTCTGACTGCGTGAGCACGCTGCCTCCTGCGCAGATCCAGATGGAGCTGGTGACGCGGACCAAGAGCCTCCATCTCAAGTGTGCCCAGTTCGAGGCCGACATCCACGGCATCGACGCGCAGGACTTCCCTCTCATCCCTTCCGACGTCTCCGACCACAAAGTGACCATCCCTAGTTCCACCCTGCGCCAGATGATAGAACAGGTAACCCTGGCCGCCGCACCGGCAGACGAGGGACGCGTGGTGCTCACCGGCACGCTGGCCGAGTTTCGTGACTCCGAATTGACCATGGTGGCCGCCGATGGTTTCCGGCTCTCGCTGCGTAAGGCCGAGTTGAGCGACGAGGTGCAGGAGCCGATGGATGTGATCATCCCGGCCCGCGCCCTTCGTGAGCTGGCCCGTGTGAGTGTGGAGGAAGAAGAACCCGTCGAGATCATCGTCACGCCCAGCCGAAATCAGGTGCTGTTCCGTTTGGGCAACGTGGAGATCGTCTCGCAGTTGATCGAAGGCAAGTTCCCTGACTACAATCAGATCATCCCCAGCAGCTACGGCACCAGGGTCGTCGTCAACACCCACGATCTCATGCGGGCGGTGAGGATCTCCGTCCTCTTCTCCCGGGACGTAGCCAACATCGTCCGGTTGGAGGTGATCCCTGGATCCGAGACAACTCCGGGCCGACTGATCGTGGAGTCCACGGCCGAGGTGGGCCAGAACGTAGGTGAGCTGGACGCCACCGTGGAAGGCGAACAGATGGAGATAGCCTTCAACGGCCGCTACTTGATCGACATGCTCAACGTCATCGGCACCGAGCAAGTAGTACTGGAGGCCACCAACCCGTCGCGGCCCGGCATCCTCAAACCAGTGGGTGACGATAGCCTGATCTACGTGATCATGCCCATGCACATCAAGAAGTAGGCCCCGCCGCGCGAAACTGCGCGCAGCGGCATGCCACTCGTCGCCTACTCCTGCGTATCCACCCGTTCACCGTGGGAGTTGGTGACACCCGGTCTTTGCCTCCCCCCGAATGTCACGGGCCACGCCCGGCAACCGCCTGGAACGCGAAAGCCCAGGGCTTCTTCCTCGCCACACCATCGGAGTCTTGCCACATTCGGCCTTGTCGCGTATAATCTAAGTAAGATCAGTACAGCGAGGTAGATGAGTGGTTCTCTCAGGGGCTTTGCCTGCACACTCTCCGGCCGCCCTGGTGCGGAGCGTCCACCAGTACCTCTATTCCAGCGGATTGTAGCGCGCCTGCGGCTCTGCGCCGCGTCGCTACGATCCGCGTACCACTAGACCCACGGGATTCGTGGGTCTAAGCGTTTATCCAGCCTGAATTGCCGACGACCTGCCCATGGGAGCACCGTGAGGAGAGAGAGATGAAACCCGTAGACGAGCAGATGCCGATCTTGATGCAAGGGGTCGAGTACGGCGATCCCCAGATGCAGGAGACCATGGAAGCGGAGCTGCGGGAGCGGCTCGCAGAAGGAAGGCCCCTGCGCGTCTACTGCGGCTACGACCCCACGTCCCCTGACCTGACCCTGGGCCACACCATCACCATGCGCAAGCTCCGGCAGTTCCAGGATCTGGGCCACGAAGCCATCTTCCTCATCGGCGACTTCACCGGGCTGGTGGGCGACCCCAGCGACAAGGGCAGTGCCCGCCGCCAGCAGACGTCCGAGGAGCTCGCCAAGAAGGCGCAAACGTACGTCGACCAGGCCTTCAAGATCCTGGACCCGGAAAAGGCCATCATCCGCCGTAACTCCGAGTGGCTCAGCAAGCTAACCTTCGTGGATCTGATCGACATGGCCTCTCACTTCACCGTGCAACAGTTTCTGGCACGGGAGAACTTCTCCCGCCGCCATGCCTCAGGAGATCCCATCTGGCTGCACGAGTTCCTGTACGCCCTGATGCAAGGGCGCGATGCGGTGGCCATGGAAACAGACGTGCAGTTGGGGGGCACCGAGCAACTGTTCAACCTATTGGTGGGTCGCAAGCTCCAGGAGGTCTTCGGTCAGAAACCCCAGATCTGTCTCACCTTCCCTATCCTGGTAGGCACCGATGGGTACCTCCGCATGTCCAAGACGACCGGCAACTACATCGGCATCGATGAGCCTCCGGAAGAGATGTACGGCAAGGTGATGAGTCTTCCGGATCACGTCATGCTGGACTACTACACGCTGGTGACCCGCTACACCCCGGACCAGATCGCGCCCATCAAGAAGGGGTTGGCTGACGGCTCGCTGCACCCCCGCGATGTGAAGATGGAACTGGCACGCGAGATCGTGTCCATCTTCCACGGTGACGAGGCAGCCCAGACAGCAGAAGATCATTTTCGCACCGTATTTCAGGAGCGTGACCTGCCGCCCGACATGCCCGAATACGCAATCGAGGGTCCCACCAACATCATCGATGTCCTGGCCGCCAGCGGTCTCACCAGCAGCAAGGGTGAAGCGAGACGGCTCATCCAGCAAGGAGGAGTCCGGCTCGACGGTGAGAAGATAGAAAGCATCGAGGATGTCGTGACCGTCGAAGATGAAGCGGTGCTCCAGGTGGGTAAGAGGAAGTTCGTGAGGCTCGTGGCCTCAACTGATGGGGAGAGCAGTTGAAGCAGGCCAACCGGCTCATCCACGAGACCAGCCCCTATCTTCTTCAGCACGCTCACAACCCCGTGGACTGGTATCCCTGGGGAGACGAGGCGTTCCAGAGGGCCAAGGCCGAGGACAAGCCGGTCCTGCTCAGCGTAGGCTACTCCTCTTGCCACTGGTGCCACGTGATGGCTCATGAGTCCTTCGAGGACGCCTCCACAGCCCAGTTGATGAACGAGCAGTTCGTCAACATCAAGGTGGACCGGGAGGAGCGGCCCGACGTAGACACCATCTACATGCGCGCTGTGGTGGGCATGACCGGGCGGGGCGGCTGGCCTTTGACCGTGTTCCTCACCCCAGACGGCCAACCCTTCTTCGGTGGCACCTATTTTCCCCCCGAGAGTCGTCACGGACTGTCTGCGTTCCGACAGGTTCTACTGTCCGTGTACCGCTCCTATCGCGAGCGCAAAGAGCAGATCACACGCTCAGCCCAGGACATCGTCGCGCACATCGTGACCCAAGACCTGTCCTCCACTTCCCCAGACCTTGAGCTCAGCCCCCTGATCCTAGATCAGGCCGTGCGGACGCTCAGCCAGCAGTTCGATGCCACCTACGGGGGCTTTGGCGGGGCGCCCAAGTTTCCCCAGTCCATGGTGCTGGAGTTCCTCCTGCGCGAGTTTCACCGCAGCGGCAACACCCTGGCCCTACGTATAGTCGAGCGAAGCCTCGAGAGGATAGCCCGAGGGGGGATCTACGACCAGCTTGGCGGAGGCTTCCATCGCTACTCGGTGGACGAGAGATGGCTGGTGCCTCACTTCGAGCGCATGTTGTATGACAACGCCCAACTGGCCCGCGTCTACCTCCATGCCTGGCAAGTAACCGGCAACAAGTTCTTTCGCACCATCACCGAGGAAATCCTCGACTACGTCGTGCGGGAAATGCTCGATCCAGATGCCGGGTTCTATTCCACGCAGGACGCCGACAGTGAAGGCGAAGAGGGCAAGTTCTTTGTCTGGACCCCGGCCGAGATCCACGACGTCCTCGGTGACCAGGCCGAAGGATTCATGGACGCCTACGGCATCACCCCGAGCGGCAACTTTGAGGGCAAGAACATCCTGGAATTCGTCGGTGACATGGACCAGCGTCCTGCCCTGGCGGAGGCCCGGCGCAAGCTCTTCGAAGCCCGCGAACAACGCGTCCATCCCAACCGCGATGAGAAGGTGCTCACTGCCTGGAACGGGCTCATGTTAGCTGCTTTCGCTGAGGCAGCTCGCGCTTTGAACCGGGATGACTACCGGGAGGTTGCCCAGCGCAATGCCGGTTTCCTCCTGCGCGAGCTAAGGCAGGAGAATGGACGGCTACTTCGTACGTGGAGATCGAATCCTGAGCAGGGCGAAGGAGCAGGCGACGCCAAGCTCAATGGCTACCTAGAGGATCACAGCTACCTCATCGATGGCCTGCTGCAACTGTATCAGACCACCTTTGAACCGCGTTGGTTCGTGGCGGCCCAAGAGCTGGCCGAGACCATGATCGCCCACTATCAGTCACCCGAGGGAGGATTCTTTGACACGAGTGATGACCACGAGGCACTCATCGCCCGGCCTCGCGACCTCCAGGACAATGCCATCCCATCAGGCAACGCCATGGCTATCACCGTCCTGCTGAAGCTGGGCGGCTTCACCAACGATCTGCGGTACGTCGATATCGCTCACCAGGCGCTGGTGCAAACGCAACCCCTCATGGCCCAGTATCCGCTGGCCTTTGGCCAGTGGCTTCAGGCTCTGATCTTCGCTTTGTCCCATCCGCGAGAGATTGCCATCGTCGGCGACCCAGAAGCCGCAAACACGCAGGCCCTGCTGAGTGTCGTTCGCAGTGGCTACCGGCCTTTCCAGGTCGTGGCTCTGGGAGCACCGGACCCTGACCCGGCTGTGCCGCTCCTGCGCAATCGAGGTCTCGTTGATGGCCAGGCCGCAGCCTACGTTTGCCGCGGGTTTGCTTGCCAGGCGCCCGTAATGGAGCCGGATGGACTTCGGGCGCAGGTGGAGTCGTGGTGATGCTGCTCTGAGTATCGGACGTAACGCGCAGTATCGATAGCCAACGCCCCGTCCAAGACACCTGCATCCAAAATCGCCGAGCCGGCTGGCTCCGTTGCAGCCAGTTATTAGGCGGCTTTTCTTCTTATTAGGAATACCGACACGGGAAACACAAACACCCAGCAAATCCTCGCCAAACCCGGGTCGAAGAACGCAACACCAACTGAGAACACGAGAATCGCAATGGTTGCAACAGGCACCCACGCTTCTCCCCATATCTGATGTCTATCAAGGAGAGGATCAATAAGGTTGTGATTGCGCGCCGCGTGCCACCAGAGAATCAGTCCAGATAAGCAAGCTAAGGTCATGATCAGGGCGTAGAAACCAGTAGCTGCAAAACTGACGTTCTCGCTTATGACCGCCGTTGGAAACGGTATAAAGGCAATCATCATCAACATGAGTGGGTTCAGTGACAGCAATTGATTGTCAACTCGCTGTATGTGGAGGAACTTGCGATGATGCGAAATCCAACAGAGACCTATAACCCAGAAGCTGATGAAATAGGCCAGATACTTGTGCCAAAGCCCGGCTAGCAACAAGAGTAATTGACGGTCGCTAGCCGAATCTGCACCTGATGGCAAGCGAATGTCGAGTACCAAGAGAGTAATAGCGATCGCGAACACCGCATCACTGAAGAAGATAAGTCGCTCCAGCCCAAGCCGGTCTTCCGACACAGCGTCTGGTTTGAGTTTCTTTGGTGCTGTTGCTTTCAGTTTGCTCATTGGAAACTCCGACCTCCTCTAGCTCCAATCGAAGAGTGCTACTCAATCTGCTCTCTTCACCAATCGCAAAGATAGCAGTATGCCCGCGCAGTCGCCATGCGTCCGCCACAGCGAGGCATCGGCTGACGTGCGCCAATGATGGAGCAAAAGGAATGAAGAGGGCTTCTATATGCCTATATCCTTGTGTGCGAGAAGTTGAGCATGAAGCAGGCCAACTATTGTATAGGCCGAACTACTTTGGCCTGTCTATCCCCGTTCCTAGGCTGAACGGATTCGGTATGGCACCCCAGGAAGTTGACTTGTGCCGAATTTCGACCATAATACCTGGAGTCTTGATGGGCAACCTGGTTACGGTGGAGCTCCGACGACGCCCATGTTATGCACCAGGAATCCTCTCTTGTCAAACGCAGGAACCAACCCATGGAAGAACTCCGCCCCAAGCAACTAGAGGAGCCTGCTCCTCACCACGGGGGGGCGGGCAGCGATGCGGTGATCGTGGCGCCAGGGCGCGACCTGCCATCAGGGGGAGTGCTCGTCGGCGGAGGCCAGGATTCTTCGTGATGGGCATCCGGCAACCCCGCCCTCTCCGCAGGTCTCTCACGGTGTGGCCACAGAGAGAAAGCTATGTTTCTAGCCCATCTATCCCTGACTAACCTCCGAAACTACGTGCGGTCAGAGATGGACTTCTCCACCCGCATCACCGTAGTGCGGGGCGCCAACGCCCAGGGAAAGACCAACCTGCTGGAGGCCATCTATTACCTGGCCACAGCCGGTTCGCCCCGGGCCCGCACCGACCGCGAGTTGATCAACTGGCTGGCCAACGATGAGCCCCCGCCCTTCGCTCGCCTGGAGGGCAAGATCGAGGGCAGCGACGATCTGCGAGAGCTGAGTCTCGTGCTCCTCCTGCCAGACGACAGATTGCAGAAGGAGATCAGGGTCAATGGCGTCAAGCGCCGTGCCGCTGATCTGATAGGCCAGCTCAAAGTGGTACTCTTTATGCCTGAGGACATCGACCTGATCGCGGGCTCCCCCGATGCCAGGCGCCGCTATCTGGACAGTGCCATCTCGCAAATGGACCGTGAGTACACCCGCTCTCTTTACGACTACAACCGAGTCCTGGTCCAGCGCAACAGCCTCCTGCGCAGACTGCGCGATTTCCCAGGGGACCCCGGTCAACTGGAGTTCTGGGACCGGCGTCTGGCGGAGCATGGGAGCTGTCTGCTGGCTGGACGTCTGGCGGCTGTGACTGAGCTCAACGAGCTAGCACAGGATATCCACCCCAGCCTCACCGGCGGCCAGGAGCGGCTTCATCTCTTGTATCGATCCAGCCTTCCTCTCGATGGCGAAGACTGGCCCCTGTCCTACCGTCAACTCTCCCTGGACGTGACACCCGGCATCGACGTGCCCGATCGTGCCTCCCTCAAGGCCGCCTTCGACGAGCAACTGCTGGCCCGCAGGCGGGAAGAGCTCGAACGCGGCATGAGTCTCTTCGGTCCTCATCGAGACGATCTCCGCTTCCTCGTGGGCGGAGTGGACATGTGCACCTTCGGGTCGCGTGGTCAACAACGCACCATCGCCATCTCCATCAAACTGGCCGAGATGCAACTGATCCGCTCCCGGTCGGGCGTGGAACCCATCCTGCTCCTGGACGACGTGATGTCCGAACTGGACGAGGAGCGCCGCCAGTACCTGATGGAGGCCATCCACGGCGATCAGCAGGCCATCATCACCGCCACCGACCTGACGAGTTTCACACCCGCCTTCCTGGAACAGGCAGACGTGTGGAGCATCCGAGAGGGTACGATAGAAAGACTCGATCCCTAGGTGGCCGCTGCTACTACCCACCGAGGGGCCGCTTGGCGGGGATGCCCGGTCGACGGGGGTACCTGTCCGGCGTGGGGGCCATCTTGGCCACAACCACCAGGTGTCGAGCGGCATCCAGCCCCGGCACATCCAGCGCCCGGACCTCCGCCAACTCTCCTCCCAAAAGCGTCATCGCGCCACGTGCCGCTTCTACCTCCTCCTCAACCTCGCTCCCCTTCTGTGCCACGAACACACCCCCCACCCTGACTAATGGCAAGGCGTACTCCAACAGCACGGGCAGCGCGGCCACGGCGCGGGCCAGGGCGGCGTCGAAACTCTCGCGGAGTCCGGGCTCTCGGCCGGACTCTTCAGCACGTCCCCTGACCACGTCCACTCCCGACAGGCCCAGTTCTGCCACGATGTGCTTCAGGAAAGCGGCCTTCTTGCCCATCGACTCCAGCACTGTCAGCCGCATGCGGGGGAAGGCTATCTTGAGAGGCAGACCAGGGAAGCCAGCCCCAGTCCCGATGTCTATACATGTCCGTCCAGCAGGCAGGCCCGTGAGCGCCTGGAAACAGGAGAGTGAGTCCAGGAAATGCTTGACCTGCACCTCTTCGTAGCCGGTGATAGCCGTGAGGTTGACCCTCTCGTTCCAGGCCACCAGCTCCCGATAGTAGAGCTCGAACGCCTGCACCTGTTCGGCTGTCAGTTCGAGGCCCCACTCACGTGCCCCCGCTACGAGTTGTTTCATCCGCCTGCCTCGTTGCGATTCTATCACGCGGGCTGGAACTCCGCCAAGGTCCATGGACCTCTCTTTGCCCTTCGGCGGTACCTGTGGTAGCATGATCTGCCATGACAACAGCGCAAAGCCAAGAACCTGACGTCGACGTCGAGCTGGTCAAGGAGTGGGTTCGCCCGGCGGGAGAGATCGCCCTCGGCTACTTCAATCGCGTCGAGGGCACCCTCAAGCAAGACCGGAGCCTGGTCAGCGTCGCCGATCTGGAGATAGAGGATCTCCTCACCACACACATCAGGGCAGCGTTTCCAGACCACGGACTGATCGGGGAAGAAGGCACCAATGACATCAGAGGCGAGTATGTCTGGGCCATCGATCCCCTCGACGGGACGCGGGCCTTCCTGAGCGGCCTTCCTGTGTGGGGCATCTCGGTCGGCCTGCTCTGGCAGGGCCGACCATGGCTAGGGGTCTTCTACTTGCCGCTGCTCGACGAATGGTATCACACCACTAGTCCCACCACCGGGGCCTTCTGGAACGACCAGTCCATCTCCTGTCCCCAGATAGATGGCTGGGACGAGAACAGCCTCCTCTGTATTCCCGGAGACGTGCACCTTCGGTATGTCATAGACTTCCCCGGAACGGTCCGGGCGATGGGGAGCGCGGCAGCCCATCTATGCTACGTTGCTCGGGGAAACGCGGCCGCTGTGTTCCTCGACCATCCCGCGCTCTGGGACGTGGCAGCAGGTGCGGCCATCCTGAGCGCCGCCGGCGGCGCCCTGCGCTACCTGGAAGGCGAGCAGCTACCCTTGGAGCACCTCTTGGATGGGGGTCCGTGGCTGAAGCACCTCTTGGATGGGGGTCCGTGGCTGAAGCCCTTGCTGGGAGCCCATCCGGCAATGATGGACCAGTTGCGCCCCTACATCCACCCGATCAACACGCCATAGCGTGACGTCTCGCCAGCAGGGCACGCGTCCGTGCTGCAGGCAACCCGCGAACGCGCGGCGATGGAATGATCCCCTGCCAGCCACTAGCGAGACCGACGATTCATCGAAGAACGGCGCTCTTCTTGCCGGTATAGCCTACCCTGGGGTGGTCCTCGTTGCCCTCCCCCCTCCTCCCCAAGTATAATCCCTTGTCGTGCGCGAGATGCAGCCAACGAGAGCACCTGCGTCTCGAGATCGATCCCGCAGGAACCCGAGGGAGGTATTGATGATCGGCGCTTTTTTCGACGTCGTGGGCACCATATATTCCAGTGCGTTCTGGAGGGACATCAGAGACCATCACCAGGAGCACAAGCGGAACCGTTTTTGGACCTGGGCGTACCTGATCTGGCACATGGCGGGCTGGCCCCTGAACCTAGCTGGGCTGCTCAGCGACAGACGGTGGTACGACTCCTGGGCCCAAGACATGGCCTGGCTGTTTCGGGGCTTCACCATCGAAGAGGGCGAGGAGCTGTTCCAGTGGGTGATCGAGCAACGGGTGAAGCCGAACCTGCGGGCCGACGTTCTGGAGGTCCTCAGAGACCACCAGGCCCAGGGTCACACGGTGGCTCTGGTCTCGGGCAGCCCCCAGCAACTGCTCGAAGCCGTCGCGTCGAGTCTGGGCATCGAGCACGCCCTGGGCACTGCCCTCGAGGTTAAGGACGGCAGATACACCGGCAGCATGACCGGTCCGCTGAGCATGAACGAGGGCAAGGTAGCGGTTGTCGAGGCGTGGGCAAGGCAAAGGAATCTGGACCTCGACTGGAGCAAGAGCTTCGCCTACGGGGATGGCCGTGGAGATATCTACCTCTTGGAGAGAGTGGGGCACCCCGTGGCGGTGTATCCCGACGAAGTCCTGAAAGCGGTGGCAGAAGAGAGAGGCTGGCAGATCCTGGGTGAGCGAGAGCCGCGCAAGTAGAGCGCAACGACGGCAACGAGAAGTCCACAGAGGCCCCAGGTGCGCTTCGCGCCGCCCGGGGCCTTTCTCGTTTCCACCTCCAGGCCGCCACCTTGCCAAAGCCCTCCGTTTGAAGCCTTGACACGAGGCCCACTCGCAAGATATAATCCGTCGTGCCAGCATCGGGCTACAGATACCTCATGGACGGGCGTTGGCTGCTTGGCGCGTCTTCTAGCGGGAGTCATGGGAGGTTGCCTCAATGGAAGCCCAGGAGACAGTCCTGATCATCGAAGACAACGAAGACGTCGTCGCATTCCTCACCGACAATATTCTCCACCCCAACGGCTATCAGACCCTGGTTTCCTCCGACGGCCAGGATGGTCTCCGGCGAGCGTTGGAAGACGAACCCGATCTGATCCTCCTCGACCTGAACCTTCCCCGCATGACGGGCCTGGAGATACTCAAGGTCTTGCACAAGAGGGGCTCCGCCATACCCGTGATCCTCATGACCTTCTACGGCTCCGAGGAGATCGCTGTCGAGGCCTTCCGCCTGGGCGTCAAGAACTACATTGTGAAGCCCTTCAAGGCCCACGAGGTGCTAGAAGCCGTCGAGGGTGCCTTAGGCGAAGGCCGGCTGCGGCGCGAGAAGGACCTGCTCACTGAAGAACTGATGCGCGCCAACAAGCAGTTAGAGCACCGGGTCCGTGAATTGACCATGCTCTACGACATCACGCAGTCGATGACCAAGCTCATGGACCTGGAGACCCTTCTGTCCCGCCTCGTCGAGGCAGCGGTGTTCTTGAGCAACGCGGATGAAGGCATCCTCTTCCTGATGGACGAGGAAACCGGCGAACTCTATCTCAGGGCCGCCAAGGGCGTGGGAGAGAAATACGCACGCGGCCTCAGGTTGCGAGTCGACGATAGCCTCATCGGTGAGGTCGTCCAAACCGGGGAGCCACTACGCGTCTCCAGTCCAGAGGATCGCCTGGAATTGAAGCTGAAGACGGGCTACCTGGTCAACTCCCTCGTCTACGTGCCCCTCAAGCTTCGGAACGAGATCAAGGGAGTGCTGGGAGTATCCAACCGCGTCAGCGATAGGGCCTTCAGCGCCGCCGACCAGCACCGGCTGAACATCCTGGCCGATCACGCCGTCATCGCCTTGGAGAACGCACGACTGTACGAAGGCGAGCAGCGCCGGGCCTTCCAGTTGGCCATGACCAGTCACCTCAGCCAGAGAATCACCTCCATTCTTGACGTGGACGGCCTGCTGCTCGAGGTGGTCGAGCTCCTGAAAGAGAACCTGGGCTACTACTATGCACAGATACTGCTGAGGGATGACCCTGAACACCTACGGGTGCGGGAAGGCAGCGGAGACGCAGGGCACAGCATCAAGGACACCCAGCCGCGCGTGCCCATCGACGATCAAACCATCGTGGGTTGGGTGGCCAACCATGACCAGCCCTTGTGCGCCAACGACGTGAGACAAGAGCCTCGCTATCGCCCGTACGAGCTGCTGCCCGAGACCAGAGCGGAGCTTGCCGTGCCTCTGAGAGCGGCCGGCGAGGTGATCGGCGTGCTGGACATCCACAGCGACCAGAAGGATGCCTTCGATGATGATGACCAGGCCATGCTCCAGATCCTGGGAGACCAGGTGGCCGTAGCCATCCAGAACGCCATGTCCTATGAAGGTGCACGCACGCAGGGTCAGGAACTGAGCACCCTCACCCAGATCTGCTCGGGCATCGGCTCAGCCACCAGCACGGACGAGATAGTCGCGAGTTCCATGCAGGCCATCACGGGGCTGCTCGAGGTCGAAGCAGGTTCACTGCTTCTCGTCGACGAGACTGCGGGAGAATTGGAGTTCAAGATAACCTTGCACGGACGGACAGAGAAACTGAGTCCCTTGCGTCTCAAGTTGGGTCAGGGCATAGCCGGCTGGGTGGCCGAACGTGGCGAGCCTCTGCTGGTGGACGATGTGCGGGAGGAGCCGCGGCACGACGCCAGGATGGCTGAGGCGATCGGCTTCGAGGCCCGATCCATCCTCTGCGTTCCGCTCAAGGCACAGAACAGGACTATTGGGGTCATCGAGGTCATCAATAAGCTAGGCAGGGGCGGCGACACGCACTTCAGCGAGCGCGACCTACAGGTCCTGACGGCAATCGCCTCCTCCATGGCTGCTGCCCTGGAGAGCGCGAGACTCTTCGAGACCGCGCCAGCGATGAGCAGCGCCCCCTTGCGGAAGATCCTCGCTTCCGTGGCTCAAAGCGCCTCCGATCCACTGAAGACCTTTGCCAGGGAAACCTATGCGCTGAAGGCGGGGACGCGGCGAGGAACTATCTCCTGCTCCGACGATTCTCTGGCTGACATGCTCCACTCCATGGAGCTCAGCATCGAGCGGATGGCCTCGTTGACGGAGACCCTCAAGAAGCTCTCCTCTGCCGAGAGCACGACCGAGGACTGGGCGACGATAGAACAGAGGCTTGAGGAACTCGACGCCAGGCATACTTCCTAGGCCAGGCCCTCCGCCGCTGCCGAGGCGTCGAGCCATGACGGCCGTGAGGCGGGCCAGGATGCGGTTGTAGCGCTCTCCGCCCGGTACCCGTGAGGCATCGGTGCCATGGACGACGCCATTACCGACGTACCAGGTATCAAGGTAGGCCACTACACTGACCGTGACGCCGCCACGGGCTGTACGGTTGTGCTCTGCGAGAATGGCGCAACCGGTGGAGTAGAGGTCCGCGGCGCCGCTCCTGGTACCCGAGAGACGGATCTCCTCCGTCCTCTGCACCTGGTAGAAGTAGTCCATGCCGTGCTCCTAGGTGGAGGGAGCGCTTTTGGGCTCGATGCTGCTACCGGAGTGATGAGGTATCTGGAGGAGAGAGGCTGCGGGTTCGACACAGGCGTGGCCAAAGTGCCCATCGTCCCAGGCGCCGTTCTCTTCGATCTGACTATCGGCAACGCCAAGGTCAGGCCGGACGCGGAGGCCGGGTACGCCGCCTGTCAGAACGCCTCCACCGGCCTGGTGGAACAGGGGAGTGTAGGAGCGGGCACCGGGGCCACTGTGGGCAAACTCTTGGGCCTGGATCACGCCATGAAGGGAGGCCTGGGCACCGCCAGCCAGCAGATGGGCCGAGGTATTCTCGTTGGAGCCATCGTGGCCGTCAATTGCCTGGGCGACGTAATCGACTGGCGCACAGGCCAGATCCTCGCCGGGGCCCGCAAGCCGGAGGGCGGCTTCCTCGACTCGAGCGAGGCTGTCAAAGGCGGTCTGGCTGATACACCTCTGGGGTTCACCAATACCACCATCGGCGTGGTCGCCACCAACGCCCGTCTGACCAAGGAAGAGGTCAACGAGTTCGCGCAACTGGCGGGCAACGGCTACCCTTACGCCATTCGCCCCGCGAGTATGCTCGACGGCGATGCTCTGTTCGCCCTGTCCACCGGAGACGCCGGTGGCGATGTCACCGCCCTCGGCGCCTGCGGAGCCCAGGTCGTGGCGGAAGCCATAGGGCGGGCGGTCAAGGAAGCTCGATCCCTGTGCGGTGTTGCAGCCTACAGAGACTCGCACCAGGACACTCGGAACTCTTGACAGTAGAGGGCAAGACAGACTATAATCGGCTCCCCCCAACCCTGCGATGCTGTCGCGGATGACGGCATCCGTGAGAATCCACGCCGCATCTGCTCTGAACCAGATCGAAGGAGTTCACTGACATGGAGACGCTAGAAACGAGAGAGAGAATCCTCTTGATAGAGGACAGCCAGGATGTCGTCGACTACCTCAGAGACACCATTCTCAAACCCAGCGGCTATGAGCCAATCATCGCCAACACGGGCCAGGAAGGTCTGCACCTGGCCGTGGAAGAGCAGCCGGAGCTTATCCTTCTGGACCTGAATCTCTCCCATATGACCGGCATGGAGGTCCTCCGCGGTCTGCGCGACACCGTGCCAGCCATACCGGTCACCCTGCTGATCTTCGCGGGCTCCGAGCAGATTGCCGTCGAGGCCCTGCGACTCGGTGTGAAGAACTATGTGGTCAAGCCACTGAAATCTCAGGAGGTCGTCAAGGCGATAGAGGACGCACTTCGCGAGACGAGGCTGCGGAGAGAGAAGGAACTGCTGACCGAAGAGTTGATGCGGGCCAACAGACAATTGGAGCGCCGGGTCCGCGAACTGACCATGCTCTACACTATTACTCAGGCTATCACCAACTTGGTCGACCTGGAAACACTCCTTTCGAGGGCGGTCGACGCGGCCGTGTTCCTCACCACCGCCGACGAGGGGATGCTGTTCCTGATCGACGAGGAGACCGGTGAGCTCTATCTGCGAGTGGCCAAAGGGGTCGGCGACAAGCGGGCCTCGACCGTCCTTCTTCCTGCCCGCGATAGCCTGATCGGACAGGTGATCAAGACTGGTGAGCCGCTTCGCATCGCCAGCTCTGACCCCCGCCTGGACCTCACGGTCAAGACTGGATACATGGTCAATTCGCTGCTCTACGTTCCCTTGAAGCTCAAGGCAGAGCCTAAGGGGGTTCTGGCCGTGTCGAATCGCATCAGCGATAGGGCCTTCACGCGCACCGACCAAAGCCGCCTCGATCTCCTGTCCGATCACATTGTGATAGCCCTGGAGTACGTTCGGCTCCAAGAGAGTGCGGAGGGTCGGGTCTCTCACGAAGCTGAAGACACGGTTGGCGAACTGGCGCGATATGCCTATCAATCGCTGAAGGCCTTCGCTGCGGACACCTACGCCCTCAAAGCTAGCGTGGAGAGGGGTCTGGTCTCCGCCGGCGACGATACCTTGACCCGTCTGCTGGACTCTATGGAGCGCGGAATCGGGCAGATGGCATCGGTTACGGAGATCCTGAACCGCCTGTCCTCTCCAGGCAGCACCGATGAGGATCGCGAGGAATTGCAGCAGAGATTCCAGAAGATAAAGGGGAGATACGTCTCCTAGCGACGGTGCAAGAGGTATCTGGAGAATGACTGACCTCAGCGATTCGAGGGTCTTGGGGATCGACATCGGCAATACGAACATCGTGCTTGGTGTCTATGAGGCCGAGGAGCTAATCGCCTACTGGAGAATGTCCACCTCCCCCCACAGAATGGCCGATGAGTTGGCGGTCTTGATCAGCGCCTTCTTCGCCCACGATGGACTCTCCTTCTCCGAAATCGGCGACGGGATCATCTCCTGCGTCGTGCCCCCGCTGCTACCAGTGTTCGAAGAGTTCTGCGATCGCTACATGGGTTTCGAGCCGCTGGTGGTGGAGCCGGGCACCAAGACCGGCATGCGTATACTGTACGACAACCCTCAGGAAGTGGGCGCAGACCGCATCGTGAACGCCGTGGCCGCCAAACGGCTGTATGGCACACCACTGATCGTTATCGACTTCGGGACAGCTACCACCTTCGATGTCATCTCCAAGGAAGGCGACTACCTGGGAGGCGCCATCGCACCGGGCGTCACCGTCGCCGCGGAAGCTCTGGTCCAGCGCACGGCCAAGCTGCCCCGTGTGGAGTTGGTTGTGCCCAACCGCGCCATCGGCACTAACACCATCAGCAGCATGCAGTCGGGCATCATGTACGGCTACGTGGGCTTGGTGGAAGGCATGGTCGCTCGTCTGAGGGACGAGCTGGGCGGCGAGGCGCGCGTGATCGCCACAGGTGGACTGGCGGAGCACATAGCTTGCCAGACCGCTGTTATCGAGGACGTGGACCAGAACCTCACGCTGGAGGGACTCAAGCTGCTCTACAAGCTGAACCGCTCGTAGCGCCTGGCCCTCTCTCCCCAGGCCGGGGTGGCCTCCGGGCGGGATTTACCCCCGGACGGCTCTAGTCCCCGATCGTAGACGTGCCTCCACTGTCCAGTCAAGAGGACAACCTTGGTTTGCCCCAGCTTCGCATGATCGGACCCGCTGACTTCTGCCAGAAAGTACCCTTCGTGGCATTGATGACGCCGGCGGACTGAATCGCGAAGGGCGCGAATGCCAGGGCGAAACAAGCGAATGGAGGCCAACCCGATAGATTCTCCGGGATCACAGAGGGACATTCTCACGGATCTTGGCGACCTACCATATTGACTAGCCGTCTGAACTCCGCCTTCTTGCTCGCGAAGTTGACCAACAAACCTATGCGGAAGCCAGAGGCCTTCAAGTAGGCCAGGGTCTGCACGTAGTCCTCGGGATCGAACTCGCTCTTGGCTTTGATCTCCACCAGACAATCCTCGACCACGAACTCCACGCGCCGAGTGTCGATCTCCCTGTCCTTGTAGTATACCGGGATGTCCTCCTCCCTCACGCGGTCCAGCCCGCTCGCCTCTAGCTCTAGCGCCAGCGCCCGCTGGTAGGTGATCTCACGGAATCCAGGCCCCAGAGCCCGGTGCACCATGATACAGGCCCAGATGATGGCTCCAGTAGCGTCGTCGAAGTCGTAGCCCTTGCGGGACTACCCTGCCCTGCCCTTGTCAAACTGCGGGGCGCTTTCAGGGGAGCCGCCCATTCCCTGTAAGTCACTGTGACCCTTTCGCGTCATTCGCCCACCTCTCCGTGCGCACGGATCTTCTCAGCTCCTTCCATCGCCAACGACTAGCGACCTGCCACTCTGCCCACATTCGCGCTTTCGCGATTCAGCGCCACGGAGCATGGCCCACCAGTTCGTCGACCTCAAACACTGTATACCGCTGCCGCATGTCAACGTGGGTTGCGAAGCGCTTGGTGGAGCACGCATCTGGGGCGGCGCGGCGGACGATAAATGGCGTAAGCGGGGCAGTCTGCGTGCAGCCGTGGACGGCTGCACGCGGTCACGCCACGAAGATGTACAGCCCGTCCTCGATGGGCCAGGAGCGGCCACAGGGGGAACAGTGTAGCGAGTGCCCGGTCTCTTCTAGCTCCTCGTGGCCGCACTCAGGGCAGCGGAACAGCCCCTTGCTTGCCGGGCCTTCCTTCTCCGCCCGGGCTAGCAGAAACATGCTCGGCGCCAGCCGCAGAGGTGCGGTGGGCGATTGGAGGAACCCGTCGGCGCGGACCAGCAGCCAGCCAGGGAGCACTCTCTTGAACAGGTTGAGACGCAACGAGGACACGGCCAGGGCCGTCTCCACGCTGAACCGCGCCTCTCGCAAGCCCCTCTCGATGTAGGAGGGATGGAAGTTGAAGTGCAGGGGCGCATACTCTACGGGCTGAGAGGAGAAAGGATCCCGTTTTGACCGCCTTATGAGGTAGCGAAGGACCTCCTTGAGGTTGCGCTTGTTGGCATACTCGAGGACGTATCGACCCTGCGGCCGAAGGATACGATGGATCTCGCGAAAGCCGGCGGGCACGTCCGACAGGTGGTGGAGGACCCTCACCGTGAGGGCCAGGTCGAACGCATTGGTGCTGAGAGGAAGCCGGTACGCGTCGCCCACGACGTAGACGTATCTGCCCCCGCGACCGAGGCGCCGCTGAGCCTCCCTGAGCTGGTACTCCGCTGGGTCGACCAGCACCACTCTGTCGTACCCTTCGTACAGATCGGCCAGCCGGCCATATCCAGCGCCGATCTCTACCAAGCGTCCCCCTCGGTCAGGCAGAAGCTTTCCGAGAGCGATTCGCTCCACAGCATCCTCGTACTCCCGACAGGTCCAGAATCGACCCTGGTAGTCGTAGCCCTGGTAGTCGCACAGCGGCCGGGGTGCTTCAGACATGTTTCACGTGCAACATCCAACCGTCACTTGCGGCACAGCGCCAGGACCCACGGGAAGGGATAGACTACCCGCTCCACCGTGAAGTACTCGCCCAACATGGCTAGGAACCTACCCGCCGTCCAGTGCTGTACGTGCTCCGGGTCGTTGCCCCAGGCCCTCACGTTCTTCCCCCGCAGCAGGTTGGAGACCATGAACCAAGGCTCGTTGGGCACACTGATCAAGCAATGGCGCCCGCTCACCCTTCTCAACTCATCCAGCGCTGCCAAAGGCTCCACCAGATGCTCCAAGACCTCCAAGCACAAGACTAGATCGAAGCTCTCCCTCACATAGGGGAGCCGCCTGATGTCGCCCATTTGAAAGAACACGTCCGGATGGCTCTCTTTCGCCCGAACCAGTGCCGGCCAATCAAAGTCAAGTCCCTGCATCGGTAGGTGGCCGTCCGCCGCCAGCAGACGCTCAATAGTGAACCCCTCGCCACAGCCGACGTCCAGTACGCTCTCTGCTCCCGTACCAGATACCAGGTTCCACACCCACCGGTGGAAGTACCAGATCAGACACCGCTGCACGGGGTTCCTGCTCTCGTACTTCTGCAAGTTGCCCCGGCGTATCTCCCGCCAACCGTCGCTCCCGTGTCCTAGGCTCCTCAATGTCCCTTCTCTCTAGTGCACGTCGCCTCGGCACTTCCATCCCCGGCGTCGAACCCCCGCGCTCTCCGGATCCGTTTGCCGATGGCGGGGTGACTGTGCAGCAGCAACTCCACCCACCGTTCCGGGTCCACGTCCGCCAGGTTCTGGTTGGCCAGCCGCACCATCACCGACACGAACACCTGTGGCTTGCGCGTCAGCCTCAACGCGTACTCGTCGGCCAGCCCCTCGCGCCACCGTGAGAACCCATTCCCCAGCGGCATCGTCACCGCCAAAACCGCCCCCATCACCAGCGCCAGCAAGGGCAGCCCAGCTACGTCATCCAGCCCGCCCAGGCCCATCGCATCCACTCCCCAGCCGAGCACCAGATGCGCCGCGTACAGTCCGCCCAGCGTCACCACCGACTGGAAAGCCAACCCCCACCAGAGATCGCGTGCAACGTGATGCCCAAGCTCGTGGGCCAGGATCACCTCTATCTCATCATCCGTGAAGTCCTCGTACAGAGTGTCCCCCAGCACGATGCGGCGCGTCTTCCCCAACCCCATCAGCATGGCGTTTGCCGCCCTGCTCCTGCTGCTCAGGTTTATGCTGAACACGCCCCGTACCCTGGCCTCGGCTCGCTCCGCCAGATTCGTCAGGCGCGCCTCCATCTCCTCATCTCCCAGCGGCATCAGCTTGTAGAAGAGGGGCACCAATAGCACCGGGGCCACGGCGGTCAAAGCCACGTTCAGCCCCAGCAGGAACACGCCCGCCACCACCCACCACACCTCCGGCATCACCCGCAGCAGCCAGTAGATCACCTCCACGACCACCAAACCCAGCGCCCACCCTAGCAGCGCCCCCTTCGCCTGGTCCACCAACCAGGCCCCCATGGTCTGAGTGGACAACCCATACCGGTGAGGAAGCCTGAACCCGCCGTAATACGCCAACGGGGCCGTCACCAACCCATACAGCGCCATCAAGATCAGCGCATAGCCCCCCACCAACAGGCACCGCTCCGTACTCCACGTGCCCAGCCACTCGCTCAGCCGCTGCGACAGGCCGCTCGCCAACACCAGCACAGCGAAGGCCCCTCCCAGCACCATCTCCAACAGCAGCAGTCGATGCCTTTGTCCGGCGAAGGCCCTCGCCTCCTCCTGCCGCTTCCGGTCGATCTCGTCTGACCCCAGCAGCCGCCCGACCGCTGGTCCACGGCCGGCCTCACCAACCGCACCTTCCCCTTGTCTATACACCGCTTCCTGGTTGCACCTCATGAGAAGAGATGCTATACTTTCTATTTGCCTGTCATGATAGCACAAAGGGTATGGCCGGTCAAACGCCCTCCCTCGTCTATGGGGTTTTGCACACAACAGTCTCGCCATGGCTGACGGCAAACGCTCTCTGATTACTCTGACCACCGATTTCGGCACGCAGGATGGCAACGTGGCAGCGATGAAAGGTGTCGTCCTGGGCCTCAACCCTGACGCCACCATCATCGACGTCAGCCACGACATCCCCGCCCAGGACATCGCAGATGCCTTTTACGTGCTTCGCCGGGCCTTCGCCTACTTCCCGCCCGGCACCATCCACATCGTAGTCGTCGATCCCGGCGTCGGTACCGGTCGCCGCGCCATCGCCGTACACACCGACTCCGCACTCTTCGTGGCCCCGGACAACGGAGTCCTCAGCTACGTGCTCGCAGACCTCGAACTCGCCGGGCAGCAGTTGCGGATCGTACACCTCACCAATCCCGACTACTGGCTGCCCAAGGTGAGCAACGTGTTCCACGGCCGCGATATCTTCGCTCCCGTCGCGGCGCACCTGTCTCTTGGCTTAGCCATCGACAAGCTCGGACCGCCGATTTCTGATCCCGTAACCCTTCCAGAGCCCCGGTTCCGCCGCGAGCCAGGCCACATCGCCGGCCAGATTCTGCACGTGGATCGCTTCGGCAATCTACTGACCAACATTCCTGGCTCCGCCCTCACACACCTGGGCCAGCCCATCGTCACCAGGATCGGCACTTTCGAAATCGTCGATCTTAGCAAGACCTTCGGTAGCGGTCGACCGGGCGAACCTGTCGTCTACGTTGACAGCTCCGGCCACTTGGCCATCGCAGTGGTCAATGGGAGCGCACAAGCCAAGCTCCAGTGCTCCGTGGGCCAGCCGGTGGACGTAATCACGCATGATCGCACATCTTCACCAGGGAGATCCCCATGATCCAGCGCCTGATGGACCCCACAGAGATCGAGGCCCTGGCCACCAAGTTCGGCGAACCCTGTCGGCGAACCTGCGACATGGAGGTAAGCCCTGCCACCTACGATGCCTGGTCCCGCAAGGTATCCACCGGCCCGGTGGCCTGTCGCGGCGAGGTGATCATGGTCATCCTCCGCCCCAACGGCAACGTGCTTCTGCACACCAAGGGCTTCTATCCATCGGGGGTCTATCGCTTGCTCAGCGGGCGCGTGCTCTGGCAAGACGACGTGGAACATACGCTGTTTCGCGAGGTGGCGGAGGAGACGAGCCTCGAGGTCAGCGTGGAGCGTTTCCTCGGGCTGCTGGAGTATCGCTTTCACTCGCAAGGCCAGGCCCTGTCCTTTGTCTCCTACCTCTTCCAGTTGCGCGAACTGGGCGGCCAACTATGCTGCCTCGACGAGGGCGAAGCTATCACCGACTTCCGCGAGGCCAGCGTAGCGGAGCTCTCAGACGTCGCCGCCCAACTCGAGCGTTTGGAGCCTCGTTGGCGCGACTGGGGCAACTTTCGCGCTGTGGCCCATCACTTGGTGCGAGAGCTACTGGCCTCCTCCGAATGAGTCACACGCCACGATAGACAGAGAACGGCTAGCAGTAGACCAGCGTCTCGATGCCTGCTCGTGGCCAACAGGAGAAGCCTACCATCTCCAACGCTTCGTCGGGTCCGCCACGCCGTTCGTCCCATGTCCCGCGGGCACCCCGTCGAGACCAAAGGCTCTCCCGCTACCAGCCCGCTCGGCACCGGCGCCGCGAGCGCATCCATAGCGTCCCCTCGGGATATGGAAAACCCGCATGTTCTCTACATGCGGGTCGCGCACCGGGCGTGGTCGCTACCTTTGACCTGCGCCCCATCAGGCTCCTCGGGCAGGACTCGAACCTACAACCCGCCGGTTAACAGCCGGCTGCTCTACCGATTGAGCTACCGAGGAACGACGGTTGAACCATTATACTCGACTCAACCACAGCAGTCAACTCAGATCAGGTAATCTCTCAACTTGCGACTGGACTTGGGGTGGCGGAGCTTGCGCAGCGCTTTGGCCTCGATCTGCCGCACCCGCTCCCGAGTTACCCCGAAGAGCTTCCCGACCTCCTCGAGGGTCCTGCTCTGCCCATCCTTCAGGCCGAAACGCAACTCCAGTACACCCCGCTCCCTCGGACTGAGCGCATCCAGCAGATCCTTCATCTGCTCCCGCAGCAACTCCCGCGAGGCGGTATCGATAGGCCCGGGGATAGACTCGTCTACGATGAAGTCCACAAGCGAGCTGTCTTCTCCACTTCCAATAGGCATCTCCAGTGACATCGGCTCCTGAGAGATGCGTATGATGCGCCTCACCTTGGCCGCCGCTCTCTTCCACCTGCGCTGCACAACAGGATCCAGAGGCCCACCGTTGCTTCGCGCCTCTTCGATGGACACCTTGTCCCCATCCGACAGCAGCCCCTCCATTTCCAGCGCTATCTCATCGGCCGAAGGTTCTCTGCCCAGTTCCTGTGTCACCCGGCGGGTGATGCGCAGCACCCGATTGATGTCCTCCACCACGTGGATGGGGATCCGTATCGTGCGCCCCTGGTCCGCAATGGCTCTGCCGATGCCCTGTCTGATCCACCAGGTAGCGTAGGTGCTGAACTTGAAGCCGCGCCGGTAGTCGAACTTCTCCACCGTTCTCAGGAGCCCGATATTCCCCTCCTGGATCACGTCCAGGAAGGAGATGCCCCGTCCAACGTACTGTTTGGCCACACTCACCACTAGCCGCAGATTGGCCACGATGAGAACCTTTCGAGAGAACTCTGCCAACTCGTCCACCGACCTGAACCTGTCCAACGCCTGATCCTCGCACCCGGTGACGACCTTCTGGCAACTCCTCCTGGTGGGCAACCTGCCGCTCTTGCGGTGTTGCTTGACTATGACCCTCGTAAGCTCGCTGGGCAGAAGGTACAGGTCAAGACACAGGTCGTGAATGCCCCGGGTCAGAGCGTCCCACTCGGTCTCCAGGGCACCTTGCTGGGTCGCCTGTTCTTCCTCATCCGACGAGTCTAGCACCAGGGCCAACTCGTCCGTCTCCCCCAACTCCTCCTCGCCGATGCCCTTGAGATACTCCCCCAGATACGATTCATCAGCCGCTTGCACTACCAGTCTCGAGATCGCCTCTATCTCCTCGACCAGCCGCCCCAGGTCCAGAGCAGGCACCCCCAACTTGTCGCACAGCTCGCTGATCCCAGTCCAGTGCACTCGCACCTGCTCGTCGAGCTTCGCTACGATCTCCTGCCAGGCCTCCTCGCGGGTCGCCCCGACGACGCCAGACTGCGTCTCAGCCAGGTACCGGGGGGCCATCATCTTCATGCTGTGCCACTTCTCGTCGGATGCCGACAGCAGAGACACGTGGCCTATCTCCCGCAGGTACATCCTGACCGGGTCGCTGCCCTCCATCCCCTCCATGTCCAGCAGAGCGCCCACAGACAGGTCTATGTCCTCCTCCGCCTCGGAGGCCTCATCGACAGACTCGTCTGGCTCTTGCCCGTCCGCCTCCCGCGACGATTGTCCGGCAGGTTTGGATGGTCCTTCGGGGGCGCGCCGCGAAGTCTGCTCCTCCGCGTCTGCCTCTGCGCCACTCTCACTCTGCTCGAGAGGATCAACCATGGTGGTCCCCACTGTGCCTTCCTTGTATCAAACGAACACCTTTCGCCATCATTTCATCCCTCAGGGGCCCGCTCGCTGCCTTCGTGCCACCGCCGCTGGCGCTCCCCGAGCCTTCGTCTGAGGTCGTCAACCTGCTCTCGCCATCCCGCCCCTTCTTCCCCAGTCTCCGGGGCATCCCGCAGCAGACTCTCCAACTCGAGCAACTCCATCCGGTCTCTGCGTTCCCTCAGCCTGGATACAGAGCGCCGCAGCTCTCCCGCCAACTGCTCCCGGGGCAGGACAGGTGCCTCCGCATCACTGCTCAGCAGGCCGTCGACACACTCCAAGAGAATCGGGTCCAAAGCAGCTCGAAACTCTCCAAGATCGAAGGCCTTCTCTTGCTCCAAGGAGTTCATCAAGGCGAGGAAGATGGATCGGCTCTCGGCGGCACGGAAATCATCAGCGGTCAGATCCTGGACCTCCGGGACAAGCTCAGGTGAGCTCAGCAGCAGGCCCAGGCAGTAGTTCTCCAACGAGGACGCGACTTCCACGATGGCCGACGATGGCTTTTCCCCGGCGACCCTCCCCGCGTCGCCCCGACTCTTCGATCGCGCCATCTCGGCAGCCAGCACCCGCTCGTCTATTCTAACCAAGCGGGCCAGTTTCTGCAAGTAGAAGGCTCGCTCGATTCCATCTCCTATCTCCCCGATCAGAGGCAGCAACTCATGGACCAGCTCCGATTTTTCCGACGCGGAGTCGAGGTCTCTCCCGGCGGCCGCCGACTGGAAATAGTAGTCCAAGAGCGGCAACGCCTCCTCCGTCAGGCGGGCCCAATGATCGGGATCAGCCCGGATCACGTCGTCGGGATCCATCCCCTCGGGCATGGTGATGACTTTGATGTTGGCATCCACGTACCGCTTCAGCCAGATGTGGCTGTACGTCTCCTTGATCTCCGGGCTCTGCCGGTGCTCCACGCCGTAGTGTTGTTTCACCACCTCCAAGCCTCGCAAGCTGGCCTGTTGGCCGGCGGCGTCCGCGTCCATAGCGAGTACGAAGCTCTTGGTCAGCCTCCTCAACGCCCGAACCTGCGTCTCGGTGAGAGCCGTGCCCATGGAAGCCACCACGCTCTTGAACCCATGTTGGTGCGCCATCAGCACGTCCATGTAGCCTTCCACGATGATCGCCGTGCCCTGCTCGCGGATCACATCCCTGGCCAGATGCATGCCGTACAGGATACTGCTCTTGTCGAAGAGGGCTGTCTGGGGGGTATTCACGTACTTGGGCACCGCGTCGTCCAGGGCGCGCGCCCCAAAGCCAACCACACCGCCCTTCGCGTCGTGGATGGGAAAGACCAGGCGCCCACGAAAACGATCGTAGTAGCCCCCACCCTCCCGCTCCACCGTCAGGCCGGCAGCGAAGACGTCTTCTTCCCGATACCCCCGCTCCATCAGATGCGTGCGCAGAGCGTCCCACTCGGGCAACGAATACCCCAACCGGAAAGTCTTCCACGTCTCCTCTACTGTCTGGCGCCCCCTCAGGTATTCCCGCGCCACCTCGGCCTGCGTAGCGTGCAGCAGGAGATGGTGGAAGTACTGGGCGGCAGCCGCGTTGGCCTCCCGGAGCAGGCTTTGCCGCTCGTCTCTCTGCCTCTGCTCCTCCGTACGCGGAGCCAGAGGCACGCCTGCCCGCTGAGCCAGAACGCGCAGTGCCTCCCCGAAGTCCAGGTTCTCCTTCTTCATCAGAAAGGTGAACACATCCCCGCCAGTGGCGCAGGCTCCAAAGCAATGCCAGCTCTGTCCTTCGGGGAACACCACGAAGGAGGGGGTAGTATCGGCGTGAAAGGGACACAGTCCCTTGAAGTTCCGTCCCGCCTTCTGCAAAGGCACGTACTGCGAGACGAACTCCACGATGTCTACTCTGTCCTTGACCTCGTCAACGACTCCCATCGGTCACCGGGCTTGGCCCTACTTCGCATAGTCCACAGCTCTAGTCTCACGGATGACTGTGACCTTGATCTGCCCCGGATACTGGAGGTTCTCCTCAACCTTGCGGGCCACGTCCTTGGACAAGCGCAGGATCCCCAGGTCATCGATCTGCTCGGGCTTGACCACGACCCGAATCTCGCGTCCAGCCTGGATGGCGTAGCACTCTCCGATACCCTCGAACGAACTGGCTACGTCTTCCAGGGCCTTGATCCGCCTGATGTAGGTCTCCAGGCTCTCCCGGCGCGCTCCCGGTCGAGCTCCGGATATGGCGTCCGCAGCGGCCACCAACACAGCCTCCACGCTCTGGGCCTCCTCTTCCCCGTGATGGGCGGCAACGGCATTGACCAGAGCAGGCGACTTGCCGTATCTCCTGACCAGGTCGCCGCCGATCAGTGCATGCGGCCCCTCGACCTCGTGATCCACAGCCTTGCCGATGTCATGCAGCAAGCCCGCCTCCTTGGCCAGATCCACATCGGCCCCCAACTCTGCTGCCATCATCCTCGCCAGGTGCGCCGTCTGAATGGCGTGCTCGAGTTGGTTCTGCCCGTAACTGGTCCTGTACTTGAGCCTTCCCAGGAGTTTCACCAGTTCAGGGTGTAGCCCTGTGATGCCCACGTCAAAGACGGCTCTCTCACCCTCCTCCTGGATGATCGCCTCCACCTCACGCTTGGACTTGGCCACCACTTCTTCGATCCGACCCGGATGGATACGCCCGTCCACGATCAGCTTCGTCAGCGCCAGGCGCGCTATCTCTCGCCTGACGGGGTCGAAACTGGAGATGGTTACCGCCTCGGGCGTATCGTCGACGATCAGATCCACTCCAGCAGCGTTCTCCAGAGCTCTGATGTTGCGACCTCCGCGCCCGATGATCCGCCCCTTCAACTCGTCGCTGGGCAGATCGACGCTGGAGACGGTGCCCTCCGCCACCTCATCCGAAGCATAGCGCTGAATCGCCTCGCTGATGATCTTCCGCGCCTGGCGATCCGCGGTCTCCTTGGCCTCCTGCTCCACCTCCCTGATCACGCGTGCCATGTCCTGCCGGCTCTCTGCCTCAACCGCATTCAGCAGGAGCCCTTTGGCCTCGTCCCGTGTCAGCGAGGACACAGCCTCCAACTCCTCCGTGCGCCGGCGCTTCAACTCCTCCAACTCGTCCTCTTTGCGCTTCAGATTCGCCTCTTGCGAGGCCAGCTTCCTCTCCCTCGCCTCCAAGGGCTCCAGGCGACGCTCCAGCGCCTCCTGCCGCTTCTGCAACCGCTCCTCCTGATCTCGGGCCCGCCTGCGTCTATCCTTGAGCTCCGCCTCACCCTCGCGCATGATGTTCAGGCTCTCGTCCTTCGCCTCGAGGAGCATCTCCTTCTGTTTGGACATGGCCTCAGCGACGATGCGGTCCGCCTCTGCCTGCGCGGCCTTCACCTTGGACGTACCCAGGTACTGCCTGAGCACGTAGCCGACCGCGAAGCCAGCCAGAAGGCATGCCAGTAGTCCCAATCCTATGGTAACAGGTTCCATTTCCCGCTCTACTCCTTTCCAGCGCCGCCCTTAGAACGCGACTAGCCGTCCGCTGCGCCCTCCTCACCTCTCTGGAGAAGGACACGCGACACTGTTTCTCTCACCACCTCATAGTCAAACCCACGCCGCCTCAGGAAGCCGCTCATCTTCGCGCTGAAGCCCTCATCGTCCAGCCCAGCATACCTGGTGGCCTTGCTCGATGCCGCTCGGAAGGCGCTACTCTCTTCGTCCACGCCGGACAGAACCTCCACGACGAGTTCCTCGTCGATGCCTTTGGCCCGGAGTTCCTGCCGCAGCAGACGCCGACCCCGGGGCCTGAATGTCTCTCGGTTCTCGACCCAGTACCGAGCGAAGGCCCGGTCGTCCAGCAATCCCACTCGCTCCAAACGGCCCGCCACCAACTCACAGACCTCCGCACTTACCCCTTTCTCACGCAAGTAACGTCTCACCTCGCTGGTACTGCGCGGGCGATAGGCCAGATACTTCAGGCACTTGTCGTAGGCCGTCTCCTCAGAGTCCCGCGCTTGCAGCTTCTCGATCTCCTCGTCCGAGAGGTTATCCCCTCGGCCCACTGAAGCTGCGACGTCCAGTGCCAAACTGAAGCCGTACTGGCCATCGAGATAGACGTTGACGCGCCTGCTGTTTCTGGCCTGCATCTTGATGTCGGTGACTTGCCCTCCCATGTGCTGCCCGCCGATACAAAAAACAGCCGTGGCGCACAGCCACGACTGCGGTAGGATGATCCAACGTGCCTACCGGGAGATCAAGGGAGGACGTTCGCAAGGGCCGTCGCTTGGTCCGACGCCCTATCCCTCAATGCCCCGCTTGAGAAGCGCTATCTCGTGCGGCGAGTCCTCAGGCTCCCACCTGCGTGGAGGCCTGTTGAGAACCTTTACTTCTGTTGCCGTCCAAGTCTCAGGGGCAAGAACCTCGCCGCCCACTGCTCTTTTTCCTCTATCAAGATCAATCGCCGAGGGAAAGGAGCTTTCCTCCCTCTATCACGACAGTCGGTGAATCCACACCCGTGGCTCTGAGCCAAGTATAGAAAGCCTACTCTTCTGCTGGCTCTGCCGACGGTTCCTCAACCTCCGCCGACCCAGCCTCTCCGTTACCGCTCCTTTCAGGAGGTTTCCTCACCGGCCAGGGCACCGCCGTCAAGCCGGCCCCACTCCGTACCTTGTCGCTTAACTCCTGCGCCAGTTGGGGATTCTCCCGCAAGAAAGCCTTGGCATTCTCCCGGCCCTGCGCCAACCTGGTCTCACCGTATGAGAAGTAGGCTCCCTTCTTGTCAAGGAGCCCCATCTCCACGGCTACGTCGAGCAGGTCGCCCTCTCGAGAGATGCCCTCGTCGTACATGATGTCGAACTCCGCCTTCCTGAAGGGCGGCGCCACCTTGTTCTTCTTCACCCAGACCTTCGTGCGGTTGCCTACGACCTCGGTCCCGGCCTTGATCGATTGCACCCGCCGAATATCCAGCCGTACCGACGCGTAGAACTTCAAGGCGCGCCCACCTGGCGTGGTCTCCGGATTGCCGAAGAGGACGCCCACTTTCATCCGCAACTGATTGGTGAAGATCACGGCGGTCTTGGATCTCTTGATGGCGCCCGTCAGCTTCCTCAAGGCCTGGGACATCAGCCGTGCCTGTAACGCCACGTGCTGATCGCCCATCTCCCCTTCGATCTCAGCTCTGGGCACGAGGGCCGCCACGGAGTCCACCACCACCACGTCCACGGCACCGCTCCTTACGAGAGCCTCCGTGATCTCCAGTGCCTGCTCGGCAGTGTCTGGTTGGGAGATGAGAAGTTCTTCGACGTCCACCCCACACTTGGCGGCATAGGTGGGATCGAGGACATGCTCTACGTCGATGAAGGCCGCGATGCCCCCGTCACGCTGTGCCTCCGCGATGATGTGCTGGCACAACGTGGTCTTCCCAGACCCCTCCGGGCCGAAGATCTCCGCCACTCGTCCCCTGGGTATCCCACCAACCCCCAGGGCCAGGTCCAGGCCAATGGAGCCCGTCGGTATGACCTCCACATCCATGCCAGGGGCTGATCCCAGCTTCATCACAGCCCCGTCACCGTACCTTTTCGTTATCTGCGAGAGGGTCACCTCCAGGGCCTTCTCTCGACCGTCCTTCCCCTCCATGGATGCTCCTTCCGGGTTTCCCCATTTTGTGAGTTTACTCCAAAACCTGACCGAAAGCAAGCTATTAGAACCTATGTTCTATTCTATCACAGAAAGCCCCTGAGTGCAAACTGTGGTATACTCTATCCCAAGGACCGCCCATGATGCTGCAGATTGACCACTTCATACCTGCCAGAGAAGCGGCACGCCAGGTACCACTGCAACGGTTCCTGCAACCCCTGCCCGCTGACGTCCTCGGTCGATACATCGCCGCCTACACTACTCCCGGAGAACTGGTCCTCGACCCCATGGCTCAGACCACGACCCTCCCAGAGACAGCCGCACAGCAGACGAGAAAGGCCATTGCTGCCAACTTCAACCCCATCGATACCCTGGTAGTGGAGGCCATGCTCACCCTCCCCAGCCCGGAGGAGATAGACGCGGCCACGATGCAACTGGGCGACAGCCCCAAGAGAGGTGTGCCCCTCCGCGATCACATCAATCAACTGTACGAGAGTTCCTGTCGGCGCTGCTCGAACCCTGTTTTCGTCGAGCGCTTCGTGTGGGACGGTGAAAAGGACAGGCCGGTGGAGAAGTACTACCGTTGCCCCCGCTGTGAAACCGAGGGCCTCTTCCCCACCGACGACTCCGACCTTGCTCTCTTACGAGGGATCGAGAGCCAGGGGGTACATTACTGGTATCTGCTGGACAGGCTCGCCCAACCCCACGACCCAGAGCGCCGCCTGGCGGAGGAGTTGCTGGGACTGTATACACCACGCAGCCTGTACGCACTGGCAGACATCTCCATGAAGATGGAGTCCCTCTTTGCAGAGCCTCCTCTCCGGCTCGCACTACAGCTCATCCTGCTCCACTGCCTCGACACCTGCAACAAGCTTGCTTCGGGTCCGGCACCGCGATCCACAACCCTCAGACTCCACCCGCCCAGCACGTTCGTTGAGAGCAACGTGTGGGTCGCCTTCGAGGAAGCGTATCGTCTCGTGAGGGGACTGGCACCGGCCGCTGGTGTCAATCTCTCGTCTGACGTCCAACACCTCATGGCAGCGGGAGAAGCCCCTGTCCTCGTTCTCACCGAGCCACTACGAGGGCTCAGTGCCATGCTGCCCCCCGCCACCGTGAGTCTGGTCGTCTCCGCCCCTCGCGCATACTACCGGCCTTTCTGGGCCCTCTCTTATCTGTGGAGCGGCTGGCTCTGGGGGAGGCAGAAGGCGGCGATTTTGACGCCCCTGTTGCGCAGAAGGGTCATGGGCTGGTCGTGGTATCGGCGTACGCTGGCCGCCGCGCTCCGAAGCCTCCACCGCCCTATGCGCTCCCAGGGCAGGATGGTCTTCCTCCTCGAGGACGCCGACATGACCCACGTGACCAACCTCATCCTGGCCAGCGTGGCTGGCCAGTTCAAGCTCGAAAGGGTTCTTTACCAGCCGCAAGATGCTCAACCTCCACGGCAACCCATGCAGGGGGTGGCCGGAGCGTATCGACTCACCTTTGCCAGAGACGATGCTTCCCCGCCCGAACCGCGAGAGCTATCCCCCGACGAACTCGCTCCCGTGCTTCAGAGGGCAGCCCGCAGGGCTATCAGAGAAGTGCTGAGAGAGCGAGGCGAGGCCCTCCACCTGAGCTGGCTCCACAGCGCCGTCTACACACGGTGGGCTCGCGACGGCCTCCTGAGACAGGCTGTCACCCTGGACAAGGAATCATCCGTCGCCGATTTCCTAACCCAGCAACTGGAAGCAGCCCTCGAAGAGGCCCTCCAAACGCAGGCCCTGGAGCTCCTGCCCGTCGCCCCAGCCGATGAGGAAGGCGCCCAACTGTGGTGGCTGGCGGGAAAGGGATACCCCTCCCGTCCCCTCGCCGAGCGCGTCGAGCACGAGGTCTACGAGGCCCTCCACGAAGCCCCGGACTTGTCCCCGGAGCTCTTCGAAGACCACATCTACTCGCGCTTCCCTGGTCTCTTCACGCCCGGCCCCGGGTTGCTGGAGAAGTGTCTCCAGTCCTACGGGCTACGCGACGAAGACTCCGGCCAGTGGCGTCTCAGGCCTGAGGACGACCCCGACAGGCTGGCGCGCGCGAGGAGCGACGCCCGGACTCTCTTGAACACGGTGGGACACCATCTCGGCTACGAGGTGGCAACCGTTGCCGGCCACCCCGCAGTGGCACACACCGGCTCATCCGAGCAGTCTCACCGCCTGTCCAGGGGGATCGACGTGGTGTGGGAGGGGGATGAGCAAACACCTCTCTGCCTCTTTGCCGTCAAGCACACAACCGAGTTCGGCGATGTTCTGGGGACGCGCGCACGCGGAGGTAACGAAGACGAACGGTACATAGTGATCGCGGAACGCCGTCTCGACCTGCTGAGCTTCAGAATGGAGACGGAGTTGCTGCTCCGCAGAGCCCTCACGGAGGGAAAGTGGAGATTCATCAAGCTAGGCCATCTAAGGCAACTGGCTGCCAGAAAGTCAATCGACCGACGGAGCCTGGCAGAGATCGTCGGCCTGCACCCCGCCATCGAGAAACCCGACACCCAGTTACCCCTCTTCTCGTGAGCTCTCACCCCCAGCGATGGAAAGGCCAGGTCGTCCCGTCATGACAGAGAAGGTGCTGCTCTCTTGGAGCGGAGGAAAAGACGCCGCGCTGGCCCTGCACGAGCTACAGGCTTCGAACGACTACAAGGTAACAGCTCTCCTCACCACGGTCACCCAGGAGTATGACCGCATCACCATGCACGGCGTCCGGCGGGTACTTCTGGAGCTACAAGCGAAAGCCGTGGGCCTGCCTCTCCACACCGTCTTCATCTCGACGGCGACCACCGACGGAGAGTACAGGACGAAGATGAGAGAAGCGCTTCAACGGCACATCGACGCTGGCGTTTCGTATGTCGCCTTCGGAGACCTGTTCCTCGAAGAGGTGCGGCGTTACAGAGAAGAGAACCTGGCTCAGATTGACCTTCACGCCTTGTTTCCGCTGTGGAAAAGGGACACCTCCAGACTCGCTCAGTCGTTTGTGCACGCGGGGTTCAAGGCCATCATCACCTGTGTTGATGGGCAGCACCTGGATGGTTCCTTCGTGGGCAGACGCTTCAATGAGCAACTTCTCGCCGACCTGCCGCCGTCGGTGGACCCCTGCGGGGAGAACGGCGAGTTCCACTCCTTCGTCTACGATGGACCGATCTTCACCAACCGGGTGCGGTACAGGACAGGCGCGACCGTGCTGAGGGACGACCGTTTCTACTACTGCGATCTCCTCCCCTCGCACTGAGAACTGGTCCACCGGATCTGCGCGCCTTGGCCAGACTGGGGAGCAAAACGACACTGGGAGGGCCACCTATTCGAATTGAACAGGCAGAGGGGACACCCCTATATTGACGACTACGTAGGCCACCAGCCCTCCCCCTTTGGTGCATGAGAGCAGGTATGGCGGCACATGGCTATCCTCCCAGCCCTCCAGGTCCGAGGCCGAGAACGCCTTCCGGCCCTCGCAGAGGAGCAGGTCTCTCCCAGATCTGTCACGGTCCATCAACAAGATGTCGATCGTAAGATCCTCTGACTCACCAAGATCCACTACGAGCGTGTTCTGGCCATCGAACAGCTCTGCAGTCGACGACGGCGGCCAGAGACACGGCGTAAAGATATTGTAGGGTGCGTTGCTACAACTGAAGCTCTTAAGAATCGGTCCCACCCAAGCACAGACGCCGCTCGGGCACTCTGGCGGCAGATGGGCGAGCAACTCGCGATTGGCGGTGATGAAGCCATACCACAGGTTCAATAAACAGTTGGAGCAGCCAGGCCCCGCCGCCTCGCCGCAATCGGCGGGGAGACAGCCTGTGTGCAGATTGCCGAAACTGAGCACCACTCGCCGCCCTTCACAGGGCTCCGGCCCGCTGGGCGGGTACTCGAAAGGTTCACTCAGGGGCGACTCGACGCCGTGGCCCACTGGGCCGTTGTAGGCGCTGATCTGGAAACTGTACGTCTCGCCGCACGGTGGGTTCAAGTCAGACTCACCCAGTCTGGCGGTCTTGCCACCAGACCATACATACCCACGGTCAGAACCATTCCGGTAGATGCGGTACCTGTCTATCGCATCTGGATCGCCATCCCACTGCCAGCGCAGATACGCGTCGCCGTCTATGCGATCCATCCCCAAGGCATATGGTGCTTGTAACTCTCTCTCCGGATAGCAGGTGCCGGGACAGATGAGGTACCGCACCTTGAACCAACCCCCGTCCTCGCCGTCTTCCGATGTTGCCTCTAGCAGCTCTCCGCTCCAATCCAGGTCCGTGTGGTCTCTGATCACCTCACCCAGATAGATGGGCTCCGCGTCGGCTCGGTCACGAAACGCATAGCAGTGCATCTCCACGTGCAAGATGTCTCCATACACCGGCACCGTGCGGCTGTTCTCCAAACCGCCTAACTCCGCGGAGATATCCCACGAGGCAGCCCCTTCAGGGGGAAGAAACAGATCATCCCCACTGGGTACCCACTCCATCTCATTGTCGCCCAGCCGGACCAGACAGTACCCGGCAGAATACGGCCGGTCCGTACTCAGGGCACGGGCCTCCACCTCCAGTACAGCCGTCGGCGGGTCTGTCACTGGCAGATCAACGTCCAGTGAAGCGTCGGATAGCTCCTCCACGTCGACGGGCGCATCCTCTCCAAGTCGTGGCTCCTCCTCAGGCGGAGGCAAATCCTCCCCAGGCTCATCCGCGATGTCCAGGGGTAGTTGAGCGACCGGCAGCTCCACTCCCGGCGGTAGCGGCTCTTCCTCCTCAGGTGAGGCGAGATAGGGCACCATGAGCATCTCTCCCGGCATCAAGGGTGCCTCGGGATCCACCCCAGGATTGCAGGCCAGTATCTCCTCCTGCGTGACCCCATATTGGGCAGCGATCGCCTCCAGTGTCTCTCCCTCCTGCACGAGGTGAGCTATCAGCAGCACCCCCGCACATCCCTCCTCGGGCATCTCGGTGGCGATCTCCGGTCCCTCCACTGCAAGCAGAGTAACGGCAGCCTGGCCCGAAACGCCGGCCACGTTGTATCCCCTGACCACGACGGTGTGGTTGCCCATCGTCTCAGGGACCCAGCTGGCCAGCAGGGGGAACGGGCTCATGCCCTCAGGGAAAGCGCTGGCCTGAGAGATGACCATCTGCCCATCGACCCAGAGCTGCATTCGCTCGATTCTGCTGGGATCATGGCCCGTGGCGAAGACCTGCACCGACTGGCCAACGAAGACCTCGTCGCCGTGACTGGGCCGATCGATTTGAATCGCCGGCCCCTCCGCTGCTGCCACGGGAGCTACAACGACCGCTTGCGACTGGTAGAAAAGGACGCCCAGGGCGGCTACCACACAGACCACCAGCAACACTAACACAACCACCACTGCTATCTTAGCTTCGCGCATCGTCGTCTCCTCCCCTGCTGCCGCAGAGTGTCGTCTCGACGTAGACCTTCGGACGGCCGCCTAGAGATTGACGCTGAACGTTCCTGGTCCCCATTCGGTCTCGTTTCCCGCCGGCGAATTGTCGGTAGCCCTGATCCAGTACTTGACCGTTACGGGAGTCGTCATCGCCGGACAGTGGTTCAGCGCGTTGGGATCGTAGATCATCGCCCACTTGTTGCCGCTCCTGGAGAAATCACCGCAGTACCCCTTGGGTTGAGTCACGCCGCCCGTTAGCTCGCAGTAGAGCTGCACAGAGGCGATACCCGACGCATCGTCGACCCGGACAGTGATCTGAACCTGGTCCTGCTGGGAGCAGTACGCGGCCTGTGGGGAGTGGCTCACACTGTCGATGGTGGGCCCCTCGGTATCCTCCGGTGGCTGTGTCACCTCCACGACCAAGCTCGCGCTGTCCTCGCCTCCCGGGCCCGTCGCGCTTAGGCTGTAGGTAGTCGTCTCCTCGGGGCACCTATCCCGGGAGTCGGGGCTGGTTACACCTTCCCCATCGAAGAATATCTCCGTGGGATAACCTTCCACACGCCAATTGAACGTCACGCACTTGCCCCCCGTGATCTGTTGCCGGCTGACGTTGAAGGCCACGATCCTGGGAGGCGGAGGCGTCGTGGCGGTGCTGCTTGGGGTAGAGCTCGGAGTCGCGGTGGGCATGCTGGTGGAAGTGGCGGTGGCGCTGGGTATCCCGGTCGAAGTAGGCGTTTCCTCCGGAACGCCCATCGTAGGGGAGGCCCCCGCGGGAGGTCCGGTAGATGTGGGGCTCGCCATCAGCGCGGGCGTAGCATCTATGATCAGCCTAACGTCCGCGCCCACCACGACCGTGACGAGGTCCGACACTCCTGTCGCCCCCTCCTGATCAGTGGTGCGACACTGTAGCTCATAGGTCCCCGCCCGCGTGGCCTGGAAACTGAGTTCCGCGTCCAGGTGGGTTGCCTCAGGGTCCTCCGCATTTGCTGCTCGACCTGCGTAGGCCCCGTTCACCAACAACTCCACGTAGGCCACCCCCTCTCGGGCGAAGGCATGGCACAAGACGGGCACCTCGCCAGGGGACAGTTCGCTGCCATCCCGTGGCGCTCCTATCCAGGCCCGGGGTCCACTATGGACCACCTCCAACGCCGTCGGTGCGCAAGAGGCCAGCACAAGGGACAGGCACAGGCCGAGGCCCAGCAGTATAGTCGTCGCTCGCTCTTTGCGTCTCATCGTATGCACCGCCTTTTCCAACACCTCGGAGGTTGCCCCAACCTCCGAAGAGGTCCGACTTACTCGGATAATGAGCAGGGCACCGTACTTCCGACGGCACCCCGCACTACTACTCAGCTTCTGTTCAACCACCCGCGACTAGGGCAGGACCTCCAGATGCACTAGCACGACCCCGTATCCGACACCCGAGGGGAAGTAGCTCTGGACAGCCATCCAGTAGTATCCCGTGGCCACGTCTGCGGAGTCGATAGTCCTCATCCCGTACAGCGTGGGAGAATAGGTCCCTCCAGGCCACGGCGGGTCCCAATCCAAAATCAACATGCCCAGGGTGAGATCCTCACCAGGATCCAGCTCCACGGTCAGCGTATCGTACCCGTCGAAAAGGTAGCTTACGGGATGCACCATGTAGCTGAAGATGTCCGGCGCACTCAGCGGAACCAGCCGGTTGTAGTACTGCTCATTCGCTGCCACGGCGCCGATCCAACTGGGTAGCTTGCAGGAGATGCACGTGGGGTCGCCGCAGGGGTCCGGATGGATGCACCCCGTGTGCAGCGTCTCGAAGGTGACCGCGACCGTGGTCGTACAGACCGGCCCCGTCCTGGTAACCGTGTTGCTGGGATCAGACTCCGGTCCCACGCCCGGGAACCCCTCGTAGGCGGTCACCTCATAATCGTACGTCACCCCGCATGGCGGGTACGCGTCCGCTTCCGTGACGAACACTGCTTGCATGCTCGGCACCTGCTCGTAGAGCATGGCACCGTTCCGATACAGCCTGAACCCGTCTATCTCCGCCTCGTCGCCCAGCCAATCCCAGACCATAGCGTGATAGGTGGCGCAAGGCGGGCAGCCAATCCACCAGGGACAGGGGCAGCCTTCCGCGTAGGTCAGATTCTCGGGCGCCGGTGGCACCTCTCTAGGCTCGCAGGGGAAGGTGGGGCAGATGCGGTACACCACAGTGAACCAGCGCCCGTCGTCGGCGATGGCCGTGACCTCGATGTCCTCGCCCGTCCATTCCGCTTCACCGTGCTCCCTCACGAAGTGGCCCAGTGACCACCCATCGATGCCCACCCAGCCGAAACACTCGGCCTCCACACGAACGGTGTCTCCCTGGATGGTGACCTGCTTGCTGTTCGACCCGGCCAGCTCGGCCTGGATGTCCCAGTACTCGCTCCCCAGAGGAGTGAAGGAGCCCGTCTCCGGGATGCGCTCCATGGGATAGTCGGCCACCTGGACCATGCAGTAGATCTCGTCGTAGGGCTGGTCGACCTGGAACTCCAGCGCCTCGAAGCCCAGCGTCACTGTGGGCAGCTCCGCCTCGGGTGACTCGGTGATCTCGGGTCCCTCCGGTGGCTCTTCCACCTCAGGTGGGGCCTCCTCCCCGGGCGGCGGCTCCTCCTCCGCGGGTGGCAGCTCCTCGCCCGGCAGCTCCTCCGCGTCCTCAGGAACGTCCGGCACCTCTTCGGCATCCTCCGGCGGCGGCCAATCGTCCGGCGGACCTTCCTCCTCCGGATCGAAGGTACCAGGGATGAGCAAGGTCGAGCCCGCCTCCGGCATGGCTGTGGGATCGACACCAGGGTTGCAGGCCAGGATCTCATCAACCGTCACTTCGTATCCCGCCGCGATTCCCTCCAGGGTCTCCCCCAGTTGAACCTGGTGCTCGAAGACGGCCACCCCCGGGCAGCCCTCCGGCACCTCGGCACCCTCCACCGCATTCACGCTGATGGAGGCCTGGCCCGAGGCGTCCTGCATGTTGTAGGCCCTGACCACGATGGTGTGGTTGCCCGGGGTATCAGGCACCCACAGCCCGATGATGGGGAACGGGGATGTGCCATCGGGAAGAGCGCTGGCCTGGGACTGCACTAGCTGCCCATCGACCCACAGCTCCATACGCGCGATCTTGCCGGGATCCCTTCCCGTGGCGAAGATCTGCACCGCCGTGCCGATCACAACCTCGTCGCCGTGGTTGGGGCTGTCGATCAAGACTGTGGGCACGACCTCCGCCTCCGCGGTGGGCACCATCATGAAGTAGTAGTAGGCCAGGGCGCCCAGCGCCGCCACGATGCAGCACAGAACGACGAGCACGACGAATACGATGGTTATCGTTCTCCCGCCCATGCGATCTCTCCTTTCATCCTCCTTCGAGTTGGCACTCCATCCTGCCAAGCGCGGTGGCGGTTTCGATGCGAGGCGTCGCCTTTCTCTGGCACTCGCGCCCCGCTGCGACAACGCCACGAAGCCTCACTCAGCGTACGATGGAGCAGTAGTGAACAGTCACCGTGCCTGTGGCACTTTTCGACAGGTTGCGCAGCCCGTCGCGGGCCTGGACGTAGTATTGCACAGTTCTGGTGGTAGTACACGAAGGACCAGTAGGCACCGGCGGATTGAGGCTGTGCTGCAGGGACTCACCCGAGATCACCGCTGAGTAAGGGCCTCCTGTTTGGACCTGATTCATACCTATGGACTGCCACTGCGCACCATCGGCATTGATACGATATGTGAGCTTCGGTCCAGTAACGCCGTCCGGATCGGAGATGTTGGCGCTGATGGTCACCTGACCGGGATACTGGCAATAGTTACAGTAGACATCGGGCCAATCCATGTGATCGCTAGATTCTTGGATGTTAGTGATGCTAGGTCCAGCGTTCACGGTGGGGCTGGGCTGGATGACCACGACGGTCACTGTAGCTCTGTCAACGACCTGGCCACCAACCTCCGCCGTCAGCTCAAACTCGCGGGTCGCCGTGGGACACCGGTCCACCGACCCAGAAGGACCGCCCACGCCCTCCCCATCGAAGAAGATGGCATCGGGGGATCCCGCCACCACGTAACTGAAGGTCACACATTCGCCTAGCGTGATCTGGCTCTTGCTCACCTCGAAGGAGGTGATCCTCGGCGGGACGCGTGTCGGCGAGGGTGGTAGCGGTGTCGACGTAGGTGGTATACGTGTGGAGGTCGGTGGTATAGACGTAGACGTAGGCGGTACCTGCGTGGGTGTCGGAGGTACGGATGTCGAAGTCGGTGGGACTTCCGTGGGCGGTGCCTCTGTGGCCGTCGGCGTGGCCGTGGGGATCTCCTCTTCCTCCGTCGTGGGCGTAGGCTCCTCGCCAGCCACGGTCAGGTTCACGGGATCCGACTGCACCATCCCCCCGCCGTCGCCGCCGTAGGTGCGGCAATGCACCACGTACCTCCCTGGCCCGGTGGTCTCGAAAGTCATGCTGGCCGTGAAGTACTCGGAATCCGGTGCCGTATTCGTAGCTCGATTGCCGAAGGCCCCGTTGACCCACAGCTCCAGATGTGAGACGCCGCCACCAGCGTAGCCGTGGCACATCACGGACACCGTACCCCACGGAACCTCGCTCCCATCAGGCGGGCCGCCGACCCACGCCCGCGGCCCCATGTCCAGGGCCACCAGCCCCTGCGCACACGAGGCCAGAATCAGTGTCGTCACCACCAAGAGGCCCGCCAGGATGGCTCTGTAGCGTCGATTGCTCTTCATGGTCCCTTCCTCCTTTGACTCGCTAGGACAGGAGACTACGCGACGGCACGGAGAAGAAGTGTTTCGAGGCTGCGGTTCCTCCTCGGGGATGCTGCAAATAGGACAACAACGCTCGTCCGCGCCCGTCCCTTCAAGTGAGAACCCCATCAGTCGCCACTGGATGTGGCAGGACAGGCAATCATCCCGCAGATTTGACGAACTATATCACAGTCCCTGGAAGGTGTCAAGTGTGGTTTCCCGCACCGTCTCGCTCGTGAAACTCCGTAAGGACTGCTAGCTGATCGTCGCTGGGCCGCAGGAAAGGCCGGACTTTCCTGATGGCGGCCCAAGCCTGGTCGGGGGTCAGGCCCGTGCTCACCAGGTAGGCGGCCGCCGTCGTTGCGGCGCGCCCCACCCCGCTCATACAGTGCACGTACACACCGCGGCCTTCTTCCAGCGCTTCACTTATGAAAGCGCCGGCCTCGTCCAACTGCTCCAGACTGGGCGGTGCATCATCGGTGGTGGGAATCCAGAGGTGCTTCTCCAGCGCCACACCCAGAGCCTCATCATCTGCTTCGCGCCTCAGACTCAGGCTTGCGCTGATCCCCAGACCAGCCATCCGTCCCAGCCCCCAGCGGTAGTGCTGACCGCCAACGTAGAGATGGGGCCTGATACGGCTCGTCACAGGCGGGGACATGCCCGTCAGCACCCGCAGGGCATGGTCTTTGAGCCAAAGGACTGTGACCCTCAACCCCTGCTCTCGCAAGCGCCAGTCGAGGATGCTCAGTCCTTTGCGTACTCTCTGCATAGGGGGTTTCTGAGCCTGAGCGTGGCTCCTAGCCCACGTCCCCTTCCACAATGAAGGCGACCTTCACGTCGACCCTGTACTCGACAACCTTGCCGCCTTTGACCACTACGTTCTGGCCCACGACGTCAGCGCCCGCGATACCTCGCAGGGTCTCCGCGGCCTTGTCGATGGCGTTTGCAGTCGCCTCCTCCCAGCTATTGGGGGAAGTTCCCACCAGCTCGATGACCTTCAACACCGACATCACCACACCTCCCTTTCGAGTTGGTCAATAGTCCGTGACCTACCCTTACGTGCCTCCTACTCCACGGGGTTGCCGCAGTTGGCACAGAACTTGGATCCTGCTGGCACGTCCGCCTTGCAGTTGGCGCAGATCATGGACCCACCGATCTTGGCTCCACAGTGGTTGCAGAACTTCGCAGCCGCGGGTATGGGATTGCCGCAGCTTGGGCAGGGAATGGTGGCCGCAGCAGCGCCCGCGGCAGCCGCGCCGCCCTGCATGGCCTGGCCCATCATACCCGCCATCATGGCCCCCATGCCTACGCCGGCACCCATGCCTGCGCCCATCTGGGCGAAGCCGCCGCCGCCTTCCCCGCTGGCCATGGCTGCCTGTTCCACCGCCCTGGCCGTCTTGAACTGGAGGTAAGCTTGCATGTTGCCGATGGCTCCCATCGCGGCCCGCTCGTCGATGGCCTTGGCGGTCTCCTCCGTGGGCGAGATGCTGCTCACGAAGAGCGTCTTGAGGTCTATGCCGATGGTGTTGAAATCGTCCTGCGCCTTGGCCTTGGTGCCGGCCCCGATCTCGTCGTACAGGCTGGGCAGGTCGAAGAGGGACTTGCCTACCCCGCCCAGGAGATCCGTCAGGTTGGAGATGAGCATGCTGCGCAGGAAGTTCTCGATGTCGTTCGTGTAGTACAAGCCCTGCGTGGCCACGATCTTGTTCACGAAGAGCTGCGGATCCTTGATCTGCATGGAATAGGTGCCGAAAGCCCGAACACGAACCATGCCCAGATCGGTATCGCGCAGGGCTACGGGCTCGGAGGTACCCCACTTTTGATCTACAAACTCCCGCATGTTGACGTAGTAGACCTCGGCCTTGAAGGGCGTCTCGCCGCTGAACGCCTTGCCGATAAGATCAACCAGCAGGGGCACGTTGGCGGTGGAGATGGTGTGCCGGCCCGCCCCGAAGACATCCAGTGCCTTCCCATCGCGGAAGAACACCGCCTGCTGGCTCTCCCGCACGATGACCTGAGAGCCGATGCGGAAATCCCCAGAACCTTGCTCGGGGATTCGATGCACCATCTCTCGCCCGGTGGCGTCGAAGTACTCGATTACGTCGAAGACCCTTGCCATTTCAAGTCCTCCTCATCTAAGCGTGACCAGCTACTGGGACTCGCCGACGCTAACGATCACGTCCTTCCTGCGATCGAGCGTGGTGTTGACTTCCTGCAAGAGCAGCAGGGCATCGTTGGCTACGCTCCTCATCTCCTCCCCTGCCATGGCGGCGATGGCCAGCTTGTCCATCTTCTCCGCCAGTTGATCCACCGAGGAAGCGAGGGCGCTGTCGTACATATAGAGCGCGTCCAGTTGCTCCTCCTTGATCCTCACCGCGTCGAAGAGACCGGCGTACCCGTACTCCGCAACCTTGAGCCGATCTATGAGCAACTGAAGCTGAAGCATGGTCCTCTCCAGCAGGCCCAGGTCCTCGATCTTGCCCTCGCTGGCCAGGTGGTTCTGAACGTTGGACAGCTTCGTACGCTGCTCCTGGAAACGGTCCGCGAGGTGCAGCCGAAGTATCTTGTCGGCCTCCCGACGCATCTCCTTCTCTTTGTACCCATGGTAGCCTGGGATCTTCCCCACGAGCTTCTCCAAGGCCCCTCGCGCATCCGATACCACGTCTCTCAGATCGTCCATCTTGCACCCACCTCCTTCACTCCCTACATCTCTGCTCGCAGCCTGTGCCGATTATAGTCGATCTTTGCCCAAAAAGGTAAGCGGCCTTCGGCGCAGCCAGGAAGACCTCATGGCCGCAGTTCCCCTTGGCCTCTTGCCTCCACGTGACGTCAGGCCACGTGACCGAGGCTCACTGTCCTCCGTAGAAGCAGAGTAAGGTGCTGCCGTACTTCCGCTGATCGCTGAGCCTCAGCGTCTCCAGTTCCAGATCCTGGTACTCCTTGGGGTGTATCTGGACCACCACCACTCCTCCCGGTGCCAGCCAGGCTGCCCCATCGAGAGCGTGCAGGGTCTTGGCCCACAACTCCTTGTACTGAGGCGGCGCCACGTAGACCAGATCGAAGGGCTCCAGGTCGTCCTTTCTGAGGAAGGAGAAGACGTCGCCCCTCACCACCTGGGCCCGATCCTTGAGTCCTGTATGAGCCAGGTTGTCCCGGATGGTGAAGATCGCTTGCCTCTGCTGCTCCACGAATAGCGCGAAGCTGGCCCCACGGCTCAAGGCCTCGATGCCTATGCTCCCCGTGCCCGCGAACAGGTCGAGAACCCGCGCCTCCATCACGAGGTCGCCCAGGATAGAGAAGAGGGCCTCCTTGACCCGCTCCCCCACGGGCCGGGTGGACGAGCCCCGCACCATCTTCAGCCTGCGACCTTTGGCGTCCCCCGCGATGACCCTCATCACCGATCCTCGTCCATCGACGTGTCAGGAAACCGCCCTCCCCGCACGAAGGCGAGGAACCGATCACGGCGGAACAGGCGCCCGCTCACCAGCAACCAGAAGAGGATGGCGATACCCCCCACCTCCAGGGGGATGGTCAGGCGGTCCTCTCTCACCACCTCTTTGTAAGCGTCCACCAGCAGTTTGAAGGAGTTGAGGTCGCGCCAGTTCCCGAACCGGTTTCCGAACAAAGGGTGAAACAGCGTATGGCGGAACCGCCACATGCGGTCGGTGAGCAGATGGCTGTTGAAGGCCAGGGCATACGGCAACCAGCGCCGCCGGAACAGAAGCGTGGCCACCAGCACCGGCAGGTGGCAGAAGAACAATGTGTGCCCCCACACCTGGCCAGTGCGGTGCTTGGACAGCCCCGTCACCGCCAGCGCCTTGTCGCCCAGGTCGGGGGCCATGGCCGCCACCGCCACCACGCGATAGTCGGCGTCCTCGAACAGTGCCCCTCGCTTCTGAACGAGCCTCAGGGCGCCCCAGGCGTATGCTATGTGGCCGAGGGGCAACATGCTAGGCTCCCAGGCCCTCCAGCTTCTCCCGGAGCTGCTCTCTCTCCCCCTGGTAGCGAGCCAACTTGTCTCGCTCCCGGCACACCACTTCAGGAGGCGCCTTGGTGACGAAGCCCTCGTTGGCCAGCAGCAACTCCGAGCGAGCTATCTCCCCGTCCAGGTTGGTCATCTCCTGCTCCAGACGTTTTCGCTCCTTGTCTACGTCCACTTCCACCACGAGCGTAGTAGAAAGCTGCCCGGTGACCACACTGCTGCCCTCCGGCACGGCCTCCAAGGCTGCTGCCAGGGCCTTGGGCTCCACCCGCGCCAGCCAGGCGAAGACTTCCCTTTGAGAGTCCAGCGCCTCGTACAGGTCGCCCGCCGCCGTATAGGAGGCCGGCTTCACTTCCACCGGCCAGTTCTCCTCCGCGCGCCGGTTTCTGATGTCGCGGACGTGCTGCCAGATCTCCTGCTGGACCGCCTCGGCCTCCTCTTCCACCGGCCCCGGCTCAGGCCAGGGAGTGATCATCAGGCTCTCCCCCTGGTGCGGAAGGTGCTGCCAGATCTCCTCGGTGACGTAGGGCATGAAAGGATGGAGGAGACGCAGAGTCCGCTCGAAGACGTAGACCAGCACGTGCAGCGCGGTGGCCTTGGCCGCCTGATCCTCGCCGTAGAGGCGCATCTTGCTGGCCTCGATGAACCAGTCCGCATACTCGCCCCACAGGAACTCGTAGATCTGCTTGCCCGCCTCGCCGAACTGATAGGCATCCAGGAGACGCGTAACGTCGCCCACCAACCGGTCGTGGCGAGACAGGACCCAGTGGTCCTCCGGCCGCAGCCCGGCCCAGGTATGGGAGTCGCCAGACGGAAGCTCGTAGTCCTCCGGAAGATTGCCGGTGATGAACCGAGCCATCTGCCACATCTTGTTGGCGAAGTTGCGGTTGGACTCCAGCTTCTCTGCGTAGAGCTTCATGTCCTCGCCGGGGCTGCTCCCGGTGATGATGGTGAAGCGCAGGGCATCGGCACCGTACTGAGCCACCACGTCCAAGGGGTCCGCTACGTTGCCCTTGGACTTGCTCATCTTCACGCCGCCCTCGTCCCGCATCAAGCCGTGGAGATAGATCTCGTGGAAGGGCACATCGCCCATGTGCTCCATACCCAGCATGATCATGCGAGCCACCCAGAAGAAGAGAATGTCGTATCCCGTCTCCATCACCGAGGTGGGATAGAAGTATCGCAAGTCCTCCGTGTCGTCGGGCCAACCCAGGGTGGAGAAGGGCCACAAGCCGGAGGAGAACCAGGTGTCCAGCACGTCGGGATCCTGGCGGATGTTCTTGCCCCCACAGTGCTCGCACTCCGTAGGGTCCACTGTAGCCACGGTCTGTCCACGGCAGTCGTCACAGTACCAGACGGGGATGCGATGTCCCCACCAGAGCTGTCGGGAGATACACCAATCGCGGATGTTCTCCATCCAGTTGTAGTAGACCTTGGTGAACCTCTCAGGGACGATGGTGATGCGCCCGTCTCGCACCGCCTCGATGGCTGGCTCGGCCAGGGGCTTGATCTTCACGAACCACTGTTCGGAGACCAGAGGCTCCACCATGGTCTGGCACCGCTGGCAGCGGCCGGGCGCGTGGAGATGCGACTCGATCTTGGTCAGCAGCCCCTGCTCCCGCAGGTCCTCCACCAGCCTCTCCCGTGCTTCGTACCTGTCCAGGCCTGCGTAAGGCCCGCCCTCCTCGTTGAGGGTGGCGTCCAGGTTCATGATGTTGATCGTCTCCAGCCCGTGTCGCTGCCCGATCTCGTAGTCGGTAGGGTCGTGCCCCGGAGTGACCTTCACCGCACCGGTGCCGAACGATGGGTCCACGACCTCGTCGGCGACGATGGGGATACGCCGGCCCAGAACGGGCAGGATGGCGATCTTGCCCACCAGTTTCTCGTAGCGCTCGTCGTACGGGTTCACCGCCACGGCGGTGTCGCCCAGGATGGTCTCGGGCCTGGTGGTAGCGACCTCGATGTAACCCCCATCCTCTAGCGGGTACCGCACGTACCACAGACTGCCCCCCTCGTCCTCGTGCGGGATCTCCAGGTCGGAGAGAGCCGTCTGGCAGCGCGGACACCAGTTGATGATGTATTCGCCGCGATAGATCAGTCCCTTGCGGTACAGGTTGACGAAGGCCTCCCGTACCGCTCGCGACAGGCCAGCGTCCAGCGTGAACCGCTCCCGGTTCCAGTCGCACGAAGCGCCCAGACGGCGCAGTTGGTGGGTGATGATGCCCCCGTACTCCTCTCTCCAATCCCACAACATGTCCTCGAACTTCTCCCGCCCCACGTCGTGGCGGGTTAGCCCTTCCTTGGCCAGCTCCTTCTCCACCACGTTCTGGGTGCTGATGCCGGCGTGGTCGCTGCCGGGCAGCCACAGCGTAGGCTCGCCGAGCATCCGGTGGTAGCGGATCATCAGGTCCTCGAAGGCGATGAACATGGCGTGCCCGTGATGCAGCTCCCCGGTGATGTTGGGCGGCGGGATGACGATGGTGAAGGGCTGGCGGTCCCAGTCTATCTCTGGCGTAAAGTAACCCTTCTCCTCCCAGAAGCGGTATAGCCTCTCCTCGGTACCCTGAGGGTCATAAGTCCTCGACATCTCTTTCCCGTACATAATCCCCATTCCTTTCCCCCAGCCCCCGTCTCTAAACAATACCCAATTGACAGAGGATCGCCCACGCGTATGCCGGCCGCTCGTCTGCGACTAGCCTCCTGTAGTCCAATGGGCCTTCTAGTCGTGTGCCTGAAAGAACGAGCCGCTCCGCCCTTTCCAGGTTGGCTCGAGACACGGACTGCTCACCGCTGGGAAGGTCGATGAATACGATGCTCTCGGTCACCCTAGAGATGAAGAATGGCTTGCCTGTCTTGGTCTTCAAATCCGACCGCTGCTCCAAGCTCCGGACTCTATCCCAATCCACCTGGTACTCCTCCTGAATCATCGCCCCACTGACCGGGTTTGTTCTCGTCTGAACCAACGAAGGACCTCAGAAACGCAACGAACCGTTCAGCATCGGCCTCGTTTCTGATAGGCACCCAGTCTGCCTTGCGGTTTTCGTACCCTGTTTCGTACCCATCGCGGGCATCTGGGAGATACTCCTTCAAGCGAGCGATAACCTCGTCCTCCGTGACGCCAAAGAAGGCGCCGAACTGGTTATCGCCTTGATAGACGTCAGCCTCCAACCCAGGCCGGGCTGAATCGAGCCCGCCGTAGCGCAGCATCACACGATTGGACGCCCGATGCTTGTAGCTGATCCCCTTCTTTCGCACCTCAGGCTTCCAGTCTGTTAGCTCCTCGGTCCCCTCGATCAGAACCTTCAGTGCCTGGAAGCAGCCTCTTTCTCGAGCCTTGCGCTCAAGCGCTTCCTTGTCCGACATGTGTCACCTCCGCAGAGGTCTGCGTGCAACCCCGTACGCCCTCTCTTCGCTGTAGGACAAGCTTGAGCTGGTCCTACGAGACAGCGAGCCAAAGTAACAACAAGCCCCTCTCATCTCCAGGACGAAAGGGGCTCTTTCGCGGTACCACCTCGATTCCGTCGCGGCTACTACCCTGCGACGGCGCTCGCCGGGCGATAACGGACCCATCCGTGGGAATCTACTGGGCTCTAACGCCGTTCGACTCCCCGACTCCCAGGCGACCTTCAGCGGCTCTCGTTGCGGGAAGCTCTCAGCCGGTAGCCTCCCTTCTCTGCCAACTCCTGTCCGCCTACTCCTCCTGATCGACGTCTGTGCGGGGTTATTCGCTTGTGTTGACTATTGTAGCACACTATGTGCAGCCTTGTCAAGAAGGCACACAGAGA
>DAOUEW010000131.1:0-2500 GCA_034430275.1 Anaerolineae bacterium
GGGCATGGGGTCCTGATGTCGGGCGCGGCGGAGGCGTTGAGGACATTCGCCGAGAGAACACAGGTGCCCGTCGCTGTGACCTTGCTGGGCAAGGGCGCGTTTCCGGGCCACCACTCTCTATCGCTGGGCATGATGGGCATGCACGGCGAGGCCTACGCCAACCACGCCATACAGGAGGCCGATCTCTTGATTGCCCTGGGGATGAGGTTCGACGATCGCGTCACGGGACGGCTCGAGCGATACGCGCCGAGGGCCCGCAAGGTCCACGTGGACACTGATGCCGCCGAACTGAACAAGATCGTGCGCGCTGACGTGGCGCTCCTGGGAGACGTGGGGCAGTTCCTCGACGATATCCTGCCCCTGACCGAAACAGTCAGCCAGCGACCCTGGCTGGCGGCGATCGAGCGGTGGCGGGGGGAAACGCGCAGCCGAGACATCCTAGACCGGCCATCGAATGGACGTCTCGTTGCTCCCTACGTGATCGACTCACTACAACAGCAGACCGGGGGACAGGTGATTGTGGTGACAGACGTGGGCCAACATCAGATGTGGACCGCTTTGTACTACGACCTGGACTGCCCCAACTACCTGATCACTTCGGGAGGGCTGGGGACGATGGGCTTCGGCCTGCCGGCAGCCATCGGTGCCCAGATCGCGGAGCCCGACAGAGAGGTGTGGGCGATCGTGGGCGATGGCGGCTTTCAGATGACCATGCAGGAGTTGGGAACGCTGGTGCAGGAGGACCTGCCAGTACGGATCGCCCTGCTCAATAATGGCTGTCTGGGCATGGTGCGCCAGTGGCAGGAGATGTTCTACGGTGGACGGTACGAGGCGACTCCCTTGGCCAATCCTGATTTCGTGCGTCTGGTGGAGGCGTACGGCATCCCGAGTTGGCGAGTCAGCGATCCCGCCGACACCTTGGCCGCGATTGCCGAAGCGCGGAGCCAGCCGGGACCTGCGTTCATCGAGTTCCAGGTCGCTCAGGAAGGTGATGATGGGAACGTGTATCCGATCGTACCACCAGGCGCGGCTCTCCACGAGATGATCCGCAGGCCCGAGCTCGTTGGCGAGGCGGAGGCGAGCCAGGGGGGGTACTCATGAGCCGCACCTTGATCGCGCTGGTGGAGGATAAACCAGGAGTTCTCGCTCGGGTGGCGGGACTGCTTCGCAGGCGAGCGTTCAACATCGAAAGCCTCACTGTGGGGCACTCGGAGGAACCGGGTCTGTCGCGGATGACCATCGTGGTGGAAAGCGACTCCACAGGGGCGCAGAAGGTCGCACAGAACCTGAACAAGCTGGTCAACGTGGTAGACGTCGAGGACGTCACGGAACAGCCCACCGTCGCGCGTAACCTGGCACTGATCAAAGTGCGCGTGAATGGCGGTGCTCGACTAGAAGTGCTCCAGATCGTCAACACCTTCCGAGCACGGGTGGTGGATGTCGGTCTGGATACGTTGGTGGTCGAGGTGACTGGTACCGAAGAGAAGGTGGAAGGTCTGGTCCAGGTGCTGGGAGCTTTCGGCATCGTGGAGATGGTGCGCAGTGGACAGATCGCTATGTTGCGGGGGAGCGAACCCCAGTAGGTCTCAGGGAGGATTTTCGTGGCAAGGATTGACTTTGGTGGAACGATCGAGGAGGTAGTGACGCGGGATGAGTTCCCCGTGGAGAAGGCTCGCGAGGTCCTGAAGGACGAGGTAGTGGCAGTCCTGGGTTACGGGGTGCAGGGACCGGCTCAGGCGTTGGACCTGCGGGACAATGGGATCAGCGTCATTGTCGGAGGCGCGCCCGAACGGAAGCGCTCGTGGAACAAGGCGGTCAACGACGGGTGGGAGGCAGGCAAGACCCTCCTGCCCTTCGAGGAGGCTGCGGAGAAGGCGACCATCGTGCAGATGTTGGTCTCCGATGCTGCGCAGGTGATGCTGTGGCCCAGGATCGAGCCTCACTTGAAGGAGGGCGACGCGGTCTACTTCTCCCATGGTTTTTCGGTCGTCTATCGGGAGCAGACGGGGGTGGTGCCGCCGGACTTCGTGGACGTGATCATGGTGGCGCCCAAGGGATCTGGCACCAGCGTCAGGGCCAACTTCCTGGCCGGCACTGGCATCAACAGTAGCTATGCGGTGCACCAGGACTACACGGGCCGAGCACTGGAGCGTACTCTGGCCGTCGGTATAGGTATCGGCTCGGGCTATCTCTTTTCCACCACGTTCGAGCGAGAGGTGCACAGCGACCTCACCGGGGAGAGGGGAGTGCTGATGGGTGCCCTGGCGGGGGTCATGGAGGCGCAGTACGAGGTGCTGCGTGAGAATGGACACAGCCCGAGCGAGGCTTTCAACGAGACGGTCGAGGAGTTGACACAGAGTCTGATCAGGCTGGTCGGCCAGAACGGGATGGATTGGATGTACGCCAACACGAGCACCACAGCTCAGAGGGGAGCACTGGATTGGAGGCACAGGTTCCGAGCGGCTGTGGAGCCGGTGTTCGAGGAACTGTACGCGAGCGT